>JAISFT010000288.1 GCA_031263435.1 Treponema sp.
TGTGACGAGGAGGCGATGGGGGAGCGGCTCAGCGGCGGCAGGGTTATCTATTCCCGGAAACCTTCCCCCAATTTTATTGGGATAAAAGCTGAGTTTGATGAGGAAGCCTTTACCGCCTATGTTCAAAAAACCGCCGCCGCGGTAAAGGGCCGCTGCAAGGCGGAATTCATCTTCCGGGACATCTACACCCTCCACGGGAACCGGGACAAGCTCCGGGCTGCCGTGGAGATTACCCGCCGTATCGCGGAGGAGCTATACTGACCCCTTATAAGATTTTGTTTGACAGAATTTGAAATGCCATATTATAATATGGACAAAAATGGATGAGACTTCAATTCTGGAAGTGAATGATCTTCATGTGCAATTTCATATGGAGCAGGCCACCGTTCGGGCGGTGGACGGGGTTACCTTTTCTCTCAAGCGAAAGAAAACCCTGGGGATAGTCGGCGAAAGTGGCTGTGGAAAAAGCATCACCGCCATGGCAATTATGCGGCTTATCCAGTCTCCGCCGGGAAAAATTACCCAGGGTTCCATCAGTCTCCGGCTGAGAAACGGCGAAATATGCGACATTACCCGGTTGAACGCCAAGGGGCCCGCCATGCGGAGTATCCGGGGGGCGGAAATAGCCATGATCTTCCAGGAACCCATGACTTCTCTTAACCCCATTTATACCGTGGGGGATCAGATCGCCGAAAGCGTGATGCTCCACCAGCGGCTCTCCAAGCGGGCTGCCCTGGAGGTCGCCCTGAACATGCTCCGGAAGGTTCACCTGAGCGCCCCGGAAACCAGGCTTAAGCAGTACCCCCACCAGTTAAGCGGCGGCATGCGGCAGCGGGTCATGATAGCCCTGGCCATGTCCTGCAATCCTTCCATATTGATCGCCGACGAGCCTACCACCGCTCTGGACGTGACGGTTCAGGCCCAGATCCTCGATCTTATGGGACAGCTTCAGGAAAGTTTTGACTCTTCGATCATCATGATCACCCACAATCTGGGGGTCATATCCGATATCGCCGACGATACGGCGGTGATGTACCTGGGGCGTATCGTTGAACAGGCCCCTACCCGGGAGCTTTTTGAAAACCCCCTGCACCCCTACACCCGGGGGCTCCTCAGCTCGGTGCCCGTGCTGGGCCGGAAGAATCAGAAGAAGCTCATCCCCATTCCCGGCATGGTGCCAAGTCCCACGGAGGAACTGAAAAAATGCGCGTTTGAGCCCCGGTGTTCCCATAAAGGCCCCGCGTGTGCGGAGGGTATTCCGCCGCTTCGGGAACTCGGTTCAGGTCACTTTGCGGCCTGTCATTATCAGGGATAAACCATGCCGTATGGTATGGTAAAAATAGATGAGGAGGAGAGTATCATGAAAAAGCTATTTTTGATTTTTCTTACCCTGGCGATTGCTTCCGCTGCCTTCGCGGGCGGCCGCGGTCAGCAGGGGGGAGGAGGGGGAGGCTCAACCGGCAGCGCCGTTGTGGATCCTATTCCCTATCCGGCTAACCCGAGCCCTCTGGATAGTTCGGCGAAGATCAAATATTACAATTTAGGTGATGTTATTGAGTACCGGGCCCTGCCCCGGTATTCGGAGCCGGACTATGTAAGCGCTCTGGTTCGCCAGGGATCCCTGCCTCCGGTAGAGCAGCGGCTTCCCGAAACCCCCCAGGTTATCAAGACCAGTTTTATGGCCGACGGCGCGGGCCAGTACGGCGGTGTCTTTGCCAACGTGTTTGCGGTACCCATAGAAGGCTGGAACTTCCCCGCCGGCGCGGTCTGCGGGTGGTTCGGTATTGAAGCCTGTTACGCTACCTGCCTCCTCTCCTCCGGTCCCGCTTACCTCAGGAGTGACAAGAATGAGCCCTTCCCCAACGTAGCCACCGACTGGACCTGGTCCGCCGATGGCCTTACCCTGACCATGAACCTTATCAGGGGCGTCAAGTGGTCCGACGGCCAGCCCTTCAACGCCGACGACATCATGTTTACCTGGGAAGACAACATCAACGATCCCAACGTGGCTGCCCAGTCGGCCCCTGGTACCTGGGCGGTGAACGGCAAGCCCACCAGGCTGGAAAAAGTCAATGACTATCAGATTAAGTGGACCTTTGCCGAACCCTTCCCGGTGTACCTGCTCTGGTCCATGGCGGACAACCGTTTCGTCGTTTCTCCCTCCCACTTTTTCAAACCCCTGCACCCCAAGTACAACAGGAACGCTACCTACGACTCCTACCGGGCCGCCCTGGGACCGACTCAGCTCCCCGCTCCCACTATGGGGCCCTGGGTTCCCGCCCAGTACCGGGTAGACGAGCTTCTTGTTCTCAAGCGGAATCCCTACTACTGGAAGGTTGACTCCGACGGGAAACAGCTCCCCTACATCGACGAAGTGCATTTTGTGTATTCAACCAATTCCCTGGCCCGGACCATGAATACCATGGCCGGCACCTGCGATCTTTCCAATGTGGGTGAAGCCTACGACGACGTGGCCCGCAGCGCCGCCAATGCCAACGCGGCCTTCCGGGTCGACTGGCAGGGCGACAGCCACGCCTACGGCATGGAATTCAACATGGATTCCAAGTTCGGTGTAAAGACCCCCCTGGACGAGGCCAACCGGGCGCTCTTCAGGGACTTGAATTTCCGCCGTGCCCTGACCCTGGCGCTGGACCGGGACGGTATCGCGGCCTCCCTTGCCGCGGGCCCCTTCTACCGGGCCTGGGGCGGTGGCCTCCTTCCGGCCAGTCCGCTTTACAGCCGGGAGTCTGTGGTTTATTTCCCCTATAACGTGAACAGCGCCAACGCGCTCCTGGACTCCATGGGGCTCAGAAGAGGTTCCGGCGGGTATCGCCAGTATCCAGCGGGTCCCAACGCCGGCAGGGATATTGAAATCCAGATCATTGCCCAGCAGGACCTGGGGAACGAAATTGACATTGCCCAGGCGGCTATTCCCATGTTCCAGGCCATCGGCATCAAGCTGACCATGAAGGTACTCACCGGTACCGCCTGCAACGACACCTGGCTCTCCGGCGAATGGGATATGCGGGTATACCGCTATGATTCCCCCCAGTTGGTTCCCAACGCCTTCCCATCGTCGCTGAGTCCTCTGGATGACAACGTCTTCAATATGCATTACAAGGTTAAAACCAGCAACGATATTCTGCCCTTTGAGGCTGAACTCAACCGTATCTGTACCGCCTTCGCAAAAGAAACCGATGCCGCCAGACAGCGCCAGCTCATGGTGGACTATAACAGGGTGTGGACGGAAAACTCCTATAACATCGGGGTGGTAACCTGCACCTACGGTATGCTCCTCAACAGGTATATGAAGGGCGTTCAGCCCGGCCTGCCGGTCAACGTGTACTCCTGGGGACATCAGAGCATGTTCATGGAATCGCTCTGGTATGAACCCGCGCATCAGCGGCCGCTGATCCTCGGTACCAACCTGCCGTTGAACTATCCTAAGCTGTAAAGGTTTCCGTTTTAAATAGCCGGCCGGAGGTGATGAATCTCCGGCCGGTTGTGGTTATTCTTTTTTTGGCGGGGGCAAAAGTGATAAAATTTATCGGCAAACGGGTTCTCTATGCTATTCCCGTTTTGTTTTTCATTACTATTGTTTCATTTTCCATTATCAAACTGGCCCCCGGCGATTACGCCAGCAATTATAAGAGTTTTTTAATGAGTTATGCCAATATGCCTGAATGGGAGGCCGAACAGGCGGCATCGGTGATACGCGCCCAGTACGGTTTGGATAAACCCCTCATGGTTCAGTATTTTTCCTGGCTCAAAGGCATAGTGACGGAAGGAAAATTTGGTTTTTCCTTTGCTTACCGCAAGGATGTAAGCGAGCTTTTTATCGAACGCCTTCCCCGGACTCTGGCGCTGGCTTTAATAGCTCATGCCCTCGCAACCCTGGGAGGGATATTCATCGGAATATATTCGGCCACCCATCAGTACAGTCTGACGGATAACGCCGCCACGGTGCTGGCCTTTCTGGGGACCTGTCTGCCCCGGTTTTTTTTGGGTATGTTCGCCCTCTATGCCCTGATGTTCTGGGCGGGCGTCAAGGAGATGGGGGGCTGGAGTTCTGTTCAGTTTGTCATGCAGAACATGTCCTGGGCCAAACTGGTCAATATCGCCGCCCATGTATGGCCGGTGGTGGTTATCGCCGGCCTGGGAGGAATTTCCCGGAATTTCCGGGTCATGCGGGGAAACCTGTTGGATGTTCTCACCGCCCAGTACGTTATTACCGCCAGAGCCAAAGGGCTCCCGGAAGGTAAAGTAGTCATGAAACACGCGGTACCTAATGCCCTTCATCCTATTATTATGTACCAGGGTATGGTGCTTCCCTATATGATCCAGGGGGAATTGGAAACTTCTATTGTGCTTAGTATCCCGACTCTGGCGCCCCTCTTTTATACATCCCTCCAGAGCCAGGACATCTACGTATCCGCGGGGTGTCTCCTCATTTACGCTATTGTGCTGGTGGTGGGGAATATCATTTCGGATGTGCTTCTGGCCCTTATGGATCCCCGGGTCACCCAGGAGTAAAGGAAGAGTCATGGCAATACCTTCAGAGCAAATACGGATCAACGCGGAAAGTTACTGGCATCTGGTATGGCGAAAATTCCGGCGGAACAAACCGGGACTGGTAGGGAGTTTTATGGTTATCATCCTGGCGGCCCTGGCAATCTTTTCTGATTTTTTTTCGCCTCGGGATCCCATGGAACTGAACATGCGCTTTGCCTACCGGCCGCCCCAGCGCATTCACTTTATTCATGAAGGCAAATTTTCGCCAAGGCCTTTTACCTATCCCCTGCAGTCGGAATACAGTTTTGAAACCGGCGTCAATACCTGGACCGAGGATACCAACCAGCGGTTTTTTATCCGCTTCTTTGTCCGGGGCTATGAGTATTCCTTCCTGGGGATTCGGAGTAATCTCCACCTCTACGGCGTCAATGAAGGAGAACACTTCTTCGCCCTTGGATCCGACAAGATGGGCAGGGACATGTGGGCACGCATGTGTCTGGGGGCCCGAATCAGCCTGACCATGGCCATTCTCGGTACCGCCATTTCCATCATCGTCGGGGCCTGGCTGGGGATCATGTCGGGGTACTTCGGCGGGGTTATCGACCTTCTGATGCAGCGGTTCACCGAATTTATGCAGTCTTTTCCCCAGCTTCCCCTGTGGATGGCCCTGGCGGCCATTATCCCCAGGGGCTGGAGCCAGATGACCATTTTTGTCATGATGTCCCTGATTTTCGCCCTCTTAAGCTGGCCTGTTTTGTCCCGGGAACTCCGGGGTAAGGTGATTGCCATGAGCAACTCCGACATGATCCTTGCCGCACGCGAGATGGGCGCTTCCCATCAGCGGATCATATTCTATCACCTCTTTCCCAATAACTTCAGCCACATCATCGTGGTCATGTCCCTGACCATTCCCAATATCCTCCTGGCGGAAAGTTTCCTGAGTTACCTGGGGATAGGCATTCAGGAGCCCTTGGTAAGCTGGGGCCTCCTCATGCGGGATGCCCAGACCATTGAGACATTGGGTTCCCATCCCTGGATCATGCTCCCCGTGGTTTTTATTGTAGTATCGGTGCTGGGATTTAACTTCTTTGGTGACGGGCTCCGGGACGGGGCGGATCCCTATACACGGCATTAGGGGGGTATGGTGCAAAATTGTCTTACTGTAAAAAACCTTAAAATGTACTTCCCTGTGGGGAGCGGGCTCTTTCGGCGGAGCAAAAAATATGTAAAGGCCGTGGACGATGTGAGTTTCTCCATAGAGGAGAACAAGGTTCTGGGGCTGGTCGGCGAATCCGGCTGCGGAAAAACCACCGTGGGCCGGAGCATTGTGCGGATCTACAACCCCTCCCAGGGTTCCATCGAGTACACCCGGCAGGACGGATCGATCGTCGATATCGCGAAGCTGAAACCCGCGGAAATGCAGCCTTACCACAAGGAAATACGCATGGTTTTCCAGGATCCCTTCAGTTCCCTTAATCCCCGGCTCCCGGTAAAGGACATAATAGCCGAGCCCATAGTGATCCACCGGATGCTGCCGCGATCGGAGATCGAGGATCGGGTAAGCCGCCTGATGGGGGATGTTGGTTTAAATCCTGATTATATGCAGCGCTATCCTCACGAATTTTCCGGGGGCCAGCGTCAGCGAATCGGCATCGCCCGGGCTCTGGCCTCAAATCCCCGGCTTATTGTGGCCGACGAACCCGTGTCCGCCCTGGACGTATCCGTGCAGGCCCAGGTGCTGAACCTTATGGAAACTCTGCGGGACGAGAAAGGCCTTACCTTCCTCTTTGTGGCCCATGATATTTCCGTGGTGGAGCATATCTCCGACAACATCGCCGTGATGTACGTGGGCCGTATCGTGGAGCAGGCGGAAACCGAGGAACTCCTCTACCACCCCCTGCACCCCTACACCGAAGCCCTGGTATCGGCTATCCCGGTGATAAATTCGGACAAATCCAAGAACCGGATTCACCTGGAGGGGGATGTACCCAACCCGGTGGACGCCCCCTCAGGCTGTGTCTTCCACCCCCGCTGCAGATACGCCGGCCCCGAATGTTCCGTTTCCGTTCCGGAATTGCGGGAGGCGGGGGATAACCATCAGGTTGCCTGCCATAACTATGCCGCAATAACCCTGAAAGGAATATAGCATGTCCGAAAGAATACTATCTGTAATTGCCTATCTTTTCAGTCTCCCCGGCGCTCTGGCGGCGGCCCTCCTGGGCAGGAAAAATCGTTTTTGCCTTCACCATGCCCGGCGTTCCCTGGAACTGTTCCTTTTTCTCACCTTTCTCACCGGTGTCTGGTTTGTGATCCTATACCTTCTTATCCTGATCCCCTATGCGGGTTTTTCGCTGGCCGTAAGTCTCTTTGGTATCGTCGCCACCGGAGGTGTTTTCTGCTTTGGTCTCTCCATCATGGGCATTGTCAAGGCGGTAAAGGGCGACAGGGTGCTTTTTCCCCTGGTCTCAGGTATGCTGGAACGGATTGGGCCCCTGCGAAAACTCCTGGAGAAGATTGATCCATAAGCGTCTCTTTCCTGAAACATCTCTTCCCTGAGCCCTAAAAAGCGGCGGAAAAGCCTGTTGCCGGCAGCATCAAAGTTCCAGCACTCTTTGATACATCTCAAGATAGAGTTTGGAAGGCTTATCCCAGCCGTAGTCACAGAGCATGGCCCGGCGGACCAGGGCCGCCCATTTCTCCTTATTCTGCCACGCTTCACGGGCGCGGAAACACGCGTCCCGCAGATCGTCGGCATTATAGGAAACAAAGGTAAAGCCATTGCCGTCTTTTCCCTCGCTAATGGTATCTTTAAGGCCGCCGGTTTCGCGCACTACAGGAATGGATCCGTAACGAAGGGCAATCATCTGCGCAAGGCCGCAGGGTTCGAATTTGCTGGGCATGAGGAACATATCGCTGCCCGAATATACCTGCCTGGCAAGATCCGGCAAAAAGCCGAAACGGACGGCGCATTGACCGTTCCACCGGGCGGCCAGTTCGCCGAAAAAGCGTTCATAGAAACC
>JAISFT010000032.1 GCA_031263435.1 Treponema sp.
GCGCAGAATTCCCGGGCCGTATTCACATCCATGCGCCGGTGAACGCTTAGCAGGTACGAAAATTCGTAAAAGCCCCCCAGGTCCACCTTAAAGTTGGTCTCCCAAAAGTTGTTCATGACCCACGCGTAGAGGGGGGACCGGTTCAGTTCCCAGTTGGTATCCTTCGACAGATCGACCGGCCGGGCCTCCAGGGAGCCCAGACATACCAGCGGAGTATCCTTGAGCGAGAGGATCAGACTCCTCTGAACCCCGTCAAAGACAATCCCGCTTTGAAGCAGGTAAAACAACTGGTTGGTCCCCGGAAGCTGATCGATTCCCGGCCGGATCATGGCGCCGGTCTTCTCAAAATACCGGGTCTCCCCTTCACCGGTGGTAAAGGGCAGGGAGACATACAGGTTTTCCGGGTCCCATTCGCTGGTCTTGTGAATCCGCACTTTCACATCAATAAAGGGGATGCGCCGGTAGACCTTGAGGAAAACCCGGTAAAAACGGGTCCCCTCCAGGGCATAATCCAGCTCGCAGCCGATAAACAGCGGCCCGGCCTCGGTTATTTTTATATCCCGTACGGCAGCCGCGGAACGCCGGGTGGCGGGGGACTTGCGGTTCCTCCCCATCTTCCGCCGCTCCTCGCACGCGGTAGTTTTAACCGGGGTAATTTCGTAGATGCCGGAAAAAGCCGTATACAGGGCGGCGGGGTCTATCAAACTCCGGTTGGTGTGCCGGTCGATAATATCAACCAGCCCCTTTTGCTGATCGAAGGACAGAATAAAATCCACGGTTTCGATTCTTCCGTAATCCACCCGGGCCTGATTCGGCCGGACTATGTCCGCCACCCCTTCGGCCCCAATCCAGGCGTAATTGTTTACCGGCCGTCCCTGCTCCCGGGGCAGCAGCTTCAGGACCAGGGTCAACTCCTCACGGGCCCCCCAGGAGGCCCCCAGAGCGGGAAGAACCTCAATCTCCCAGGCCCGGGCAATCCTCTTTAGCTGGGCCTCGAATTTCCGGTTCCCCGCCTCATCGGTAATTTCGAACCGTGTCTCCGCATCAAAGCGGACCCCGTCAACATACTCCCAGAACTCAAGGTACAGATGCACCGGCACGGCCAGGGGGTGGTCATGGGGGTTGATAACATGCCAGCGCTGTTTCTTGCCCCGGCGGATCGAAAGCTCTCCCCGCCGGGCCAGCAGGCCGTCCAGAGCCCGGGAAACCTTAGTATAGGCATCGACCGCATAACCCGTTTTCCGCAGATCCAGAGCCCCCACCAGGGTCTCCCAGGGTTCCGACACGGAAGACGAATAGCCCCAGGTATGCTCGGCGTACAACATCAGATCGTCCCGGGCCTCTTCCAGTTCATCCGCCGGGGGGCCTTCCAGCTTAGTGTAGAGGCTCAGCTTACGCTGGGCCTCGCGGAAATGCTTTACCGCCGCAGGGGTGGAGCCCACGCCGTCGGCCCACCAGTCGTTCCAATCGCCCCGGTAGACCGGAATATCATGGTTCAGGGCCTCCAGCGCCCCAAAAAAATCCTCCAGCGTAACCATCTTTACCGTAAGCTGCCCCCCAAAGACTTCGGATATCTTTTCCGCCCGGGCCGCAATAAGACCGGAAGGAGGCGCGTTATCGGTCAAGGTTCCGGAGAGCATGACCGGCACAAAGGGCAGATCGTAGCCCTCCTCCTCCAGACCGTGCAGGTACCGTTCCAGACGGGACCCCAGAAGCCGCAGCTCCTCCTCCCCGGTGGCGGCGGCGTCCCGCTGAAACATCAGTCCCCGCTGCAGGGGGGCGGTAAACTCGTCCACCAGCGTATACTGGCAGACCGCATGGGGGGCAAAACCCAGCTCATTGCCAAAGTGGTAGTGATCCCCGTTCCATACCAGGACCCTCTTCCCCGAAGGCCCCTCCCAGTAAAAGGGAATCTGCTTTTTCCGCAGCGGGAACATCCCGTGGTGGGAGTGGAGACAGGAATACAGACAGCCAATGCCGGCCTGGTCCAGCGCATCCGCATAGCCCCAGGAAAAACCGTTAATGTCGGCGCTCATACCGCAGCGCAGCTTAAAGCCCCGGTCATCGGCATAGCGGCGGGCCTGCAGCAGACGGGACTGCAGAGTCGGAGCATCGATCAACTCGGTCATGTTAAAGTAATTCCCCGACAGCCCTATCTCGCCGCTTTTTACATAGGCCTCGAACTTCTCCTGCAGCTCCGGCCCGGTGTGGGCGTAAAAATTCTTTACCTGCCAAAAATTCTCACACTGCCAGACAAAGCCCCGGTATTCCGGCCGCAGCCCCCCATGAAAATCGTCAAGAATCTGAATAGCCTGACTGATAAAATCCACATGGTAACGCTCTATTTTTTCCTGCCGGTCCGTGTAACCTATATCGGTATGGGAATGATGAATCAAATAAACCGTCCAATGCCGCGTAAACATACACCCGCTCCTTAAAGCCGTTTTACGCCCAGTATAAACGAAATTTGAACCTAAAGATACACCATGCCCGCTTGTTTGCCCTTTGTTGTGCCCCCGCTAAACCTGCCGGATCCATAATAAGGGGGGGCCTGCTACCACGGACAAACCCTCCGCAGCCGGAACAAAAACGCCCCGGCTTTTTCCGTCATGGAGTTTGGGGCAAAGCCCCAAACTCCGAAAACAAAAAACCCGTAGGGGTTTTTGTTCCGCACCCCCTTTGGCCCCCCCTCCGTTCCAGCCCTGCGCTCCGGCCGGCAGTCCCCTCCGCGGATGCGGCGGCGGCCCATCCCGCCGGCCTCCGCTTGGTCTTCCACTTACCCCCCGGCAAAGCGCCTGTGGCGCCAGGCGCCACAGGCGCTAAGGATTTGTCGGCAGCGGAGAATCAACCGGGTCCATCTGCTCAAGCTGCTCCACCGTGTAGCCCTGCTTCAGAAGACTGATGGCCTCCATCCACCCGGCCCTTTTCCCCCAGTCCTTGCCCCGCTGCTCCCATTCGGCCGTCAGCCCGGACTCCTCCAGGACCTCCCGTAAGGTCAGCTTCTTCTTCTTCATCTCCAGCACCTCCCTCACCGCATTAGGATTGCTCTCCATCACCGTATATAAATACGCTCCCACCCTGCCCTGGTCCCGCTTCCCTCCCTCCTCCAGTATCTCCCCTAACACTTTAACCTTCAACCCGGGACTTAAACCCCTCAGCCACAGATTCTCCCCCGCCTCCAGCTTCCCGCTCTCTATTATCTGTATCACTACCGGATACCCCAGCACCTCATAGATCCCCCGCTCCCGCACTACCACCCTCCCATATCTTTCACTCTCAAGTTCTTTGAACAGCTTCCCCGGATGGTGGGTCCCGATGATACTCACCGTCATATCTTTAAGGGCAACCTTGTTCAG
>JAISFT010000087.1 GCA_031263435.1 Treponema sp.
CATGAGGAGTAAATAATGAGCCGGGGAATTTTATCCGCCAGCGTTATGCCCAGTATCGGATACGCCATGAGCGCGGGCAAATCTGCCCTGGGGGGCAGAATGTCCCTGCCTGTGGCTCCCTCTCTGTATATTTACTCCCAGTTTCGCCACGTCTCCGGGGTCCCGGCGCCGGAAGGTACCCGGGGAGTGACCATCAATAAGCTTAAAATTCTGGATGTTCTTATCGAACAGCTTGGGAAAATCAAAAAACAGGGGATTTCCGGCACGGAAAACATCTCCGATGAACGGATCGACGCCCTTATCGAACAGTACGAGCAGCAGATCCGGTCCGCCAGCGCTGCGTCTCAAGCCGCATCTTTCAGCCCCATGCCCCAGGCCGGGGCGATATTCAACCTGGTAGCCTGAGCGTAAAAAGTGCTTGGCACCGGTGGGCGCATCAGGTAAAGTCGCCTGAGTCTTTTGCCTTGTCAAATTGAATATTGATAGTATTAATAACGTTATTCTGCAGCGAAATAAGACTTTTCAATGACGAGCGGGGGGGATTCCCGGCCGTTTCGCCGCTTTCCGGAACCAAAAGCTGATATGCGTCAACGTGGAGGGCGCTTGCCAGTTTGGTCATGGTGAGGGCGCTTACCCACCTCCGGCAGCCTTCAATATCGTTCAGGGTTTGCGCCGACAAATCGGCCTTTTCTGCAAGTTTTTCCTGGGAATACCCCAAATTTTTCCGGTATTTCTTGATGTTACCGGCCAGGATTCTCCGGATAGGCTCTAAATCTGCCTTCATGCTGAAAATTTTAAGAGAAACAGGGGGATTGAACACTTGCTTTTTTATTTACTGAATGGTATTGCTTTAAGCAAGTATTATCTGATCCGGCAATGGGAAACCTTGTCCTTTCAGACGGGCACATCAAAAGGGGGCTTGAAGGGTCAAGCCTTAAGGAGTGTAAACATGGCAAAGA
This sequence comes from Treponema sp., assembly GCA_031263435.1. Next base: position 960 of record JAISFT010000087.1, read on the forward strand.
GAATCGCATTGGGGCTGCTGGTACTGGCAGCCATCACCGGTGTCCTGGGAGCGCAGAATGCCCCGGCGGCGAAAGCGGCCGTAAGCCTGGACCTGTTTCCTCTGTTCAAGGGCATTATCTGGTCGGACAGCGATGCGGACAACTCGCTGTTCGCCCTTGCGCCGAGTTTCGAGTACTTGATACACCCCCATTTCACCCTGGGCGCGGCCGTGGACCTCTATTTCGGTGAGGCCGTGAAGATCGACATCTTCTACTTCGGCCTTGCTGCACACGGGCGCTGGTATCCGCTATCATCCGGTCTGGACAAGCTCTTTATCGACACGGGTCTGGGCTTCAATGTGTTTTCGCTGGACGGGGAAACCGATTCGAAAAAAGGCGGTTTTGCCGGGATCACCATGTCCCTCAAGGCGGGCTACAAGCTGATGTTCAACTCCAGATTCTTCCTTGAGCCGTCCATGGCCTTTGTCTACGCGAAGACGCCAAGCTCGGCCTCCGTCCCTACACCCCTTGGCTGGCAGCCGGGTCTGAGCATAGGCGGCGCATTTTAAGGAGGTGAAAAATGAAACGATTTGCGGTAGTTTCCGGGGCGATCCTGACGGTTATGGTTTTGGCGTCCCTTGCCGCGTGCAGCGGCGGAATCTTTCTTGACCCCGGTCATGATGCTTCTGGTTTTACCGGCGGAGGCGAAGGCAGAGGAAGCGGAAGCGGAGACGGCGCGAACAGCGGCGGGAATTCTTTTGCCGGCGTTTGGGAATCCGATACCAGTGGTGAAACGCTCACACTCTATACCGATTTGAAAGGTTTATATGGGTATTATGATAGCGGTCAGTGGGCTAGTGACCCGCTAACGTATACCTATAGTGGGAATACGATCACCATAACAATGGACGGCAAATCAGCAACAGGAACCATTGTGAATGGAAAGCTCCATTTCATAAATGATACGTGGACCAAAAAATAATGGTGCCTGGCACCAAATTTGGGGGCGTTGCGGGGGCGGAAAGCCGGCGGCCGCCAGCCCCCGCAGAGGGGGTAGGCCGGGACCTTGGCCCGGCCGCAGGGGGAGACTTCCCCCTGAAAAAAAACAGGGGACAAAAATCCTTACAGGTTTATTCTGATTAGGTTTATTCTGCGGCCTTACCTGGCGTGCTCTATCAGTGTGGAAACGGGGACCATGGTATAGCCGGAGCGGACGAGGGCGTCCAGGAGGACGTTGAGCCGGAGGAAGAGGTAGTCCGAGCGGCCGCCGGAGAGGGCGCCAAGCCGTATGGGGATGATGGAGCCGGGGCGTTTGTCTTCCATGACCCGGTCGATCATATCGGCGGCGGGGTACTGGGAAACTCCCAGGCGGCGGGCGTCTTCCCGGCTTACCCAGTCCATGGGGTCCACGTCCCGGCCGGAGCTGCGGTAACCTACCTGGGCGGCGGCTTCGGCAATTTCCGCTGAATTGACATAGTAGGGGGGGTGCCAGAGCAGGGCAAGCTCCCCTCCGCTGGCCCGGTAGAATTCGTCTTCGTTCCGCGCCAGGCCCCGGGAAATAAAATCCGCGCCGATGCGGAAGCGGGCATCGGACAGGTCGATGGGGGCAAAGAACATGGACGCGGTTTCGTGGCCCGCCCTGGCGATGATCCGGGCGGCTTCGGGGTAGCGGCGGATAAATTCTCCGTTAAGGAAAAAGGTGGCCCTGATGCCGAAACGGCGCAGGGCGTCCAGCGCCTGGGGAAGGCCGGTAATGTCATCGTACAGATCAAAACAGAGGGCTATTTCCCGCAGGCCGGTCCGCAGGCCGTGGGTAAAGACCCCCTCTACGGTCTGCGGCAGTTCCCTGGCGGGGGTTTCCCGCTGGTACTGGATGCCCGGCACCAGCGCCACGGTCCCCACGCCCGCGGTGTTACGGATCATCGGCAGGTTTTCGTAGGGACCAAAAATCTGGGTTTCCAGGTAGACCCGGTAACGGCCGGAGACCTGGGAAGCTCCGCGGCGCTGAAGGTTGGGGGCCTCTACCCAGGGGGAAAGGCCGTCGGTAACAAACCAGACTCCGCCGCTCTGGGCCAGAATCCGGGGCAGCGCTCCGCTGCGGTCCTCGAAGGCATAGTCCGAAATTCCCGCCAGGCATATCAGGCTGCGGGTCCCGGAAACCTGGACCCGTTCTATCCGCCGGTCATCGCCGGTAACAAATTCCTCGTTACTGATCCAGAAACAGGAAAAGGCGGGGCGGGAGCTGACGGTCCGCTGAATCCGCCAGTTGATGTAATCGTAGAGGACGATGCCCTGTTCCCCCCAGAAAAGGGCCCGGGTACCATCGGGCGAAAGGACCCCGCCGAAGCCGGGGGGGGCCTCCAGGGGAACGAAGGCCATGCGTTCCGTGGGGCTGTTGAGTCCGGGGACGCTGTCTGTCTGGGGGCTCAGCCGGTACACCAGGGTAACGGGGCCTTCTTCCCGCATGACGCTGGCAATTATTGTCAGGGTTCCCGACGGGGCCCAGAGGACGTTCATGTCGTAGCTGCACTGGGGGATCACCAGATAGGGCAGGCTTGCTTCGGCGGTGTTAAAATCGTCCATCTCCAGGGGATAATAAAAAATATTCCGCCCCCCCTTGGAAAAGAGGACGGACCGGGCGTCGGGGGCAATCCAAAAGCGGTCGAAATTCCCGTCAAAATCGAAGGGGATCTTCCCGGATACGGCGCCGATTTCCAGAAAATCCGCATAGAGGGTCCGGGCAAAAAGTTCCGAGCCCCGGACTTTGAATACGGTGGCCCCTTTCAGGTAAAAGAAATCGCCGTTGCGGCTCCAGGAAACGGAATTGATGGTTCCTTCGCCAATAAACCGGTACCGGTCGTCCACCACGATGGTTTGGGAGGGATTGACGGTGTAGTAGTAGAGTTTACCCTGCAGGGCATAGACGAAGACCCGGGAATCGGGACTCCAGCACGCGGGGAACTGGTCCGCGGGCCGCTCTATGTCCAGGGCTACGATTTTTTTCTCCCCAAGCTGGGTATCGATGAGGATCAGGTTTCCGTAGGCGGGGCTTACGGGTTCAACGTAGAGGAGCCAGCGGCCGTCCTGGGAGGCGGCCATGTCCTCTACCCGGCCGCCGGTGACGGCCTTTCCCGATACAAACGATGGGAAGCCTGTTACCGCCAGGGGCAGGCCCCCGGCCAGGGGGATACGCAGGGCGCCGAAGCCATTCCGCACCTGGATAAGCCTGCCGTTGGCGATGAGTTCCATGTGTTCGGGGAACACGGTCAACTGGGTAAGGGCCAGGTCCGTCAGCCGGGAAATAAACAGGGCGTTCTGGGAGGGGAAACCGGGCTGAACGATGTCGGCCCGGAAGAGGAGCCGGTTATCATCGGAAAGATCGAGGCCCCCAAAGCTGACCAGCGCCGCCAGGGGCTGCAGGATCGTAAGCAGCAGAACCGGCGCAAGGAAACGAAATTTCATGAAATGACACCGGAGGGGACGGGGGTCCGGGGGCTGGAACGAGCCCGGCCGTTCAGGAGGAGTATTTCATCCAGATCCTGCTCCAGTTTTTCCAGAATCTCCTCCAGTTCCCGAATACGCCGCAGGGAATAACGGACCTTCCGGTCAAAGAGCCGGGAACAGGCAGTGTCCAGTATGGACTCAAACGAATCCGCAAGGGCCCCGGGGATGCTCTGCTGTTCTTCGGCGTTCATGATTCCTGCACACTTTTACTGATTGGCGATGAATTCAGCGGGGGTTCCGGGGCTCTTTATTTCCCCCCCGGCGTTCTCATACGCTCTGATAAAGATAACTACCGCAATAAAAAAAATTAAAATAAGTACCAAATTACGCACGTTTCCTCCAGAGGTTCATGAAGGGACCGGAGATCTCATCTATAACCATCGTAATGCTACCGTTGAAGAACTTCAAGGGGATTTATGGCCTTGTTATTCCTGAACACCGAAAAATGAAGATGGGGTCCGGTACTGTATCCGGTACTGCCCACTTCGCCGATTTTGGAATTCTGGCTGACCCAGTCTCCCTGCCTTATGGAAACTACGCTTAGATGGGCGTAGAGAGTCTGATAGCCGCCCTGATGGGTAAGGATGATATAATTGCCGTACGCCGAATTTACCGCTACCCTGGATACCCTTCCGTCCAGGGATGCCTTGACCGGGGTACCCTGGGGGGCAGCCAGATCGAGGGCCGAATGGAAACGTTCCACATTGGCAATCGGATCGATACGCCAGCCGTAGGGGCTGCTGAGAACGCCCCGGACGGGATAGATAAAGGACTCGCCCATAGCCATGCGGACTTCTTCCTGGGGCATCCGGGCGCCGGGGAGGAACAGATTCAGCCCCGGGCTTATTACATCGCTTTCCAGATCGTTAACATCAAGGATCACCTGCAGGGGCACGGAACTGGCAGTGGCAATGCCGGAAAGGCTGTCCCCGGCTTTTACTGTGTAGGGGATGCCGTCCATGTTGGGAATCCGCAGAATCTCCCCCTCCTGCAGCCGCCGGGCATTGGTGATACCGTTGGAGGCGATGAGGGTGCCCATATCAAGCTGCCGGGCTGCGGCAATCTCCGACAGGGTGTCCCCCCGGACAACCTTGTATTCGTTCCAGCGGAAGGTCTCCCCCAGGTCCAGGGGGATGGCTTCTTCATCCGCGGGGATATCCGGGGAGTAAAGCCCGGCGTAGGAGGCCAGGTTTCGTCCTTCCTCCTCCCGGCCCGCGGCGCCCAGGTAGAAGCTGTCGCCGCTCAGCAGGGATTGGACGACGGGCTGTTTCCAGTTGATGGCAAGCACGGAAATAACGATGGTCAGGGCGGTTACAACGAGGGGCATTATGGGGAAACCGGATCCCCCGGCCCTTGGCCCGGCCCCGGCGATCTCTGCCGGGATACCGGCTGCCGGGATACCGGCGGCAGAGATAGCGGTTCCCAGAGTTCCGGCCGCAGGAATACCAGAATCCGGCCCGGTCAGGGGCCGGTAATCCGGCTGCCAGTCAAAAAGGGGCATGGGGAACAGCCCTTCGCTGCCAAACAGGAAGTGCCGGAGGGACCAGGGGGCCCGGGGGGGCTTCTCCTTTTTGGCCGCACCGTTCCTCAGGGCTTTCCGCGAAGCAAGCCGTTTCCGCGGAACAAGCCGGCCGGAACCGGCCGGAGCGCCGCTGATGCCGGCTCCAGCCGAGATGCCGCGGCTGGAGCCGGCTTTCTGTGCAATTCCCGTCGCTTTTCCCGGCCGGCGGTGGTTCAAAGATTTCCCGGCGGAAGAACCGGCTAAAAATTTGCTTAAAAATGCACGGTTCGGGGGATTGCGTTCAACCACCTGCCGAAACGGAGGGGGGGGGCTTTTTCTCTTTACCCGGCGTTTAATATGCTGTGTTACTACAATATTTGACATAATTGTTTATCGACATAAGGAAAGTCATTCATTATACTCGCCCTGTGATAGGGGAAGACCCGGCAAGGGCAAAACCGGATACGCGAAAAATGCTGCCGGCGGTTGCAGCGGCCTTTATCGTTGCTTTGGGGATGAAATTGTTTTTATTTGATTTTATGATCGCCGAAGGCAGTTCCATGAGCCCCGCAATCCGGCCGGGAACCATCCTGGTAATAAGCCGTCTGCGTTACGGCTTCCGGCTTCCCGGAGCCGGGTCCTACCTGCTGCGCTGGGACAGTCCCGCGCCGGGGGAAGTGGTAGTTTTTTATACTCCGGAGGGCCTGATTGCGGTTAAGCGCTGCGCCGGATTAACGGAGACGGGGGATTTTATCGCCCTGGGGGACAACAGGGCCCAGTCCTTCGATTCCCGGTCCTACGGGCCCGTACCGGCGGATAATATCATCGGAAAGGTACTGGGCATTAAGGCTATTAAGGCCATCAATTAAAGGTAGTGGACATCATGATAAACCCCGGCAACCAGCAGAATTCGAAAAAAACCTCCAGGCGTTTTACCGTCTTTTTTGTTTTCATGGCCGCCGCCGCGCTGGTCCTGCTTGGACGTTACGGCTACCTGATGCTGGGGGGCAGGGAAACCGGGACAAGCCGGAGCCAGGAACGGCCCGCGGAACGGGGTCCCATCCTGGACCGGAACGGCCGGGTCCTGGCCCTCTACACCCGGCTTGCCAATGTGACGGCCTGGCGTTCCAGCATCCCGGATCTGGAAGCCGCGGGGGAGGAGCTGGCCCCCATTCTGGAGCAAAACGCCGCCTCCATCCGGGAACGGATCATCAATTCGCCCACCGATTTTGTATACCTCAAAAAACAGATCGATGAATCGACCATCAAACTTATTGAGGAGGCCCAGGCGGCGGAAAGGCTGCAGGGTATTGACCTTGAGTACATTCCCGGCCGGATCTACCCGGAGCGGAATTTGGCCTCCCAGATCATCGGTTTTGTGGGGGATGAAAACCGGGGCCTTGAGGGAATCGAATACGCCTTTGAGGGGGAACTTGCCGGCAGCGGGGAAAAAGGAAACCAGGTGGTGTTGACGATTGATATTAACGTGCAGTACATCCTGGAACAGATTGCGGGGGAAACCCTGCGGGAAACCGGCGCGGAATCGGTCATGTTTTTGGCTATGGATCCCCGTACCGGCGATATTCTGGGCTCCGCATCCCTTCCCAACTTCGATCCCAACAATATCCGTTCTTCCACCGAAATCCAGCGGATGAACCGGCCCGCGATATGGGCCTATGAACCGGGTTCGGTTTTCAAGATCTTCTCCCTGGCAAATCTGCTGGACAGGGGGGCCATTGCCGGGGATACTACGTTTCTCTGTAACGGGTACTACGAGCACATTACCGGCAGGGGGGAACGGATCAGAATCAACTGCCTGGGGGCCCACGGCAGGGTAACGCTCCGGGACATTATTGTTGTTTCCTGTAATGCCGGCGCCGCCTATGCATCGGATCAACTGGGGGAAGATGCTTTTTACGAGGGGATCAGGAATTTCGGCTTTGGCTCCCGGACCCTGAGCGGCATTCCCGGCGAAACCGCGGGATTCCTGCGCTCCACGGATCTCTGGTCCGGCCGCTCCAAGCCGACCATTGCTATGGGACAGGAAATATCGGTTTCCACCCTGCAGGTTCTCCAGGCGGCCACCGCCATTGCCAACGACGGCATCATGGTACCCCCCCGGGTGGTTTCCCGGATCGCCTCCCCGGAGGGAAACGAGATCCGGAACTGGGACTCCGGTCCCGCCCGGCAGGTAATCAAACCGGAGACGGCGCAGACGATCCGCTCCGCCATGGTGGATGTAACCAGCGATATCGGCACAGGCTGGCGGGTGAATGTGCAGGACCTTTCCCTGGCGGTAAAGACCGGTACGGCCCAGGTTACCGATCCCGAAACCCTCTCGTATTCGGATACGGATTTTATCGCCAGTTGTATTGCCCTGCTCCCCGCAGAATCCCCCTCCCTGATCCTCTACCTGGTCATCGTTAAACCCCGGGGGGAGACCTTGTCGGGCCGTATCGCCGCCCCGGCGATGCGCCAGGCCGCCGAAGCCCTGGTGGAGTACATGGGAATCCCCCGGGGCCTGAATCCCCTGGTCCTCCACCCCTCCCAGGTAACCCTGCCTCAGGACCGGGTCCCGGTGATCACCGATACGGTTCCGGATTTTACGGGCCTGTCCAAACGCAGCCTTATTCCGCTGCTCCTGCGGGACGATATCCACATCGAAATGCTGGGCGAAGGCTGGGTCCGCCGCCAGAATCCGCCCCCCAATACCCCCATCACCCCGGAGACGACCATCTACCTGGAATTTGAATAGGGCCCCATGGATCCGAATCTGCTTGCCAAACTGTACCCCGGCCTTATGGAGGAACTGGAGCAGGACACGCCGGGGGACGACAGGGCGGAAGAACTGCGCATTGAAACCACCCCCTCCGGGTATCCCACACTGCTCCTGGGGGGCCGTCATGTCCATTCCCCCCGGGACCCGGTCCGGGAAGCGGAGCGGCTGACCGGGTTTCTCCGCGCCGGCGATACTTCTGGCGATACTTCCGGCGACACCTCGCCCAGCGAAGATTCGCCCATCGTGATTCTCGGCTTCGGCCTGGGCTACGGCGCAGAAGCCGCGGCCGGGGCTGCGCCGGGGCGGCCCCTCATCATCGTGGAAAGACGGAAAAGCATACTGCGCACAGCCCTGAAAACCAGGGACCTGGGACCCCTGCTTGGGGAAAACCGGTTGATCTTCGTGGTGGGGGGCAACGGCGCCGCGGGTGGAAATGGCGCCGCCGGTAACGGCGCTGCTGCCGTTCAAAATGCCCTGGGCCTTTTCAGGGGAAAGCCCGAAATCATCCGTAACCGCACCCTCATGGCCGCCGATGAGGCATGGTACGCCGCGGTGGAGCAGGGCATCCGGGCTTATCTAAGCCGGGACGAGGTAAACCGGGCCACCCTGC
>JAISFT010000134.1 GCA_031263435.1 Treponema sp.
GGGGCGGTGGCGGGGGCGATTATCCCGGGGAATGTGCTGGATTTTGCGTTAGGGCAGGGATTTTATGTTATTCAGCAATCTGGGGACACGGTGAACATCGTGGAACCCCGGGACCGGCCGAGGGCCTGGTAGAAGGCCCCGGGGACTTTGCTGTACTTTACCTCCCCTGGTTAGTCTGCAATGCTCAGTTTTGGTGACAGGCGAAAGGACGCCCCTCCTTACAGTCTAGACTTTGCCTATCCCAACGTGTCGGCAGGGCCGGGGCACTCCCCGGAAAAACATTTGGAATTCTCTGCCGTAGCGTATCGTAGAGAGTGGAGGCAGATTCTACAAGCGTCCTTTCGCTTTTCGCCGGGTAAACTGAAAATTGCTGAACCTCTACCCGCGGCCCTTGATTCTGGTGATGGGGGGTAGGCGGAACTAAAAACCCTGACGGGTTTTTAGTTTGCGGAGATTTGTAGTAAACCGCTGCGGCGGTTTACTACAAATCTCCATGAACAGGGGAAAAAGCAGGTTTTTTATGGAGCCGGAGGGGGGGCCAGGACAGACGCAGAAGCTCAAGGGCGCAGCCCTTGGGCCGGCTACGGGCAGATTGGCCGTGGTAGCGGGCCCCCCCTTCCTATGGCTAAACTTGATAGCGCTAAACTTGAGCGCCGCATTGAAGTCAGGTGAAGTATGCGCTACGATGGGGAAGCCCGGATTTTGAAGCCGGCCGCTTGTTGAAACGGGCCGGGCAGGAAACTGTCGAAGGAGCAGCTATGAAATATGTGTGCGGGGCCTGCGGTTATATATACGATCCTGCCGCCGGGGACCCCGATGGGGGCATTAAGCCGGGAACCGCGTTCGAGGATATCCCCGATGATTGGGTGTGCCCTGTCTGCGGTCTTGGGAAAAGCGCCTTTAACCCGGAGTAAGCCATGCTGAGCCGGGAAGATTTTATTTTTACCATCGGTTATGACGGCCCCTATGCGGTGGTGGACAAGGACGCCAAGCGGCGTTACGGCTCCCTCTCCACCCGGGAACTGGCGGAACGGGGCCTGTACCGGGCGGCCTACGCCTCTGCGGTGTACGCCCGCGGTCCGGAAGGCGCCGGCGGGCAAAACTCCGGCGCCGGGGAATCCGATCTTGCTGCGCTGGTGGAGATCTACAACCGGGTTTCCGGTTCCCAACTGACGGCCGCTTCCCCGCTGGATCGTCTCTTTGGGGTTTTCCCCGTAGAGGTAAAGCGGGCCGTCATTCTGTAGCGGCCGTCATCCTGTAGCCGCGGGCTGCCGGATATGACGGCCGGGGTGCCGGGGTAGTGGGGCTTTTCAACATGAAGTACGATCTTATCCTGAAGGGGGGAACCCTGGTTGAGCCGCTGGGCGGGCAGTTGAGGGCGGACCTGGGGATTCTGGGCGGAAAGACAGCCGCCCTTGCCGCCGATCTTGATTCTTCCGCGGGGGAGGATGTTTACGATGCCCGGAACAGGTATATCCTCCCCGGCCTTATCGACGCCCATGTTCATTTCCGGGAGCCCGGCCTTGACTACAAAGAGGACTTTGCCACCGGTTCCGCCGCGGCAGCTTGGGGCGGGATTACGACGGTGGCGGATATGCCCAACACCCTTCCCCCTACCGCATCCGCCGCCGCTTTCAGGGAAAAAGCCCGGATCGCCGGGGAAAAATCCCGCACGGATTTTGGACTCTTTGCCCTCCTGACTCAGGACAACTTAGGAGAGATGGAAGAATGTATCCGGGAGGGGGCCCTGGGCTTTAAGGTCTTCCTGGGAACCTCGGTGGGGAACATCGCCCCCCCCGGTTTGGGGGTCCTCCATGAACAGATGGAACAGGCCGCCCGCCGGGGAAGCAGAATCGCCTTCCACGCGGAGGATAACGAACTTAACGATTATTTTACCCGGATCTGCCGGGAGTCCGGCGTTGATGCCGCGGCCGGCGCCGGCGCTGCACATCCGGTAGATCCGGCCCTCTGGTCCGCGGCCCGGCCCGATATTTCAGAGGCGGAGGCCGTGGCCCGGGCCCTCCGTTTTTCCGAATACACCGGCGCAAAGATCCACATCTGCCATGTCAGCGCGGCGCGGAGCCTGGCGCTTATCCGGGAAGCAAAGCGGCGGGGGCTGCCGGTCAGCGCGGAAACCTGCCCCCAGTACCTGTTCCTCGATGCCGCGGATTATCCGCGGCTGGGGACCCGGATGAAGGTCAACCCCCCCATCCGGACTGCTACAGACCGGGAGGCCCTGTGGCGGGGCATCGCCGACGGGACCATCGACCTTATCGCCAGCGACCATGCCCCCCATACGGCGGAGGAAAAGGACCGGCCCCTCTGGGAGGCCCTTTCCGGCATTGCCGGGGTGGAAACCTCGGCGCCCCTCATGCTTACCGCGGTGAACCAGGGCCGCCTGAGCCTTAACGACTACGCCCGGCTTGCCTCCCTGGCCCCGGCCCGCACCTGGGGGCTTTACCCCCAAAAAGGCGGCTTTGCCATCGGCGCGGACGCGGATTTTACCGTGGTGGACATGAACAGGGCCGGGATCATCAGGAACGAGGAACTCCACTCCAAGCACAGCGCCTCCCCCTACGATGGATTTAAAACCACCGGCGCGCCTGTGGCCGCCGTACTGCGGGGAAATTTCATCATGAAAGACGGGGCCCTCGCGGGCAAAGGCCCCCCCGGCCGCCTGGTAAGCCCCCGCAGAGCCCTGTAAGCTGGAGGAACCATGCGCTATACCCCCCCGCAGCCGGACAGCACAAGCGCCGCGCTTGAACCCATCGCCCGGGGCCTTAAACTGTCCCTGGTGGAGCTTACCGTTTTCCGCCGCAAAGGATCGGTACAGGTCCGGATTGCGGTGTACAACGGCGACAATACCGGCCTGGACGATTGTTCCGCGTTCCACCACGCCGCCCTTCCCCGCTTACAGCTTGCCTTCCCGGGGCAGGACCTCTACATCGAAGTCTCCAGCCCCGGCACCGGCCGGCTTATCAGGGACGGCGCCGAATTCCGCCACTACACCGGCCGTCATGTCCGCTGCTACCGCACCGATACCTCCGCGTGGTTCTCCGGCCTCCTCTGCGCCTCCGATGAAAGGGAAATCGTACTGCAAAAGGACGGGCAAAAGGTCTCCATCCCCTACGAAATCATCGCCAAGGCCCAACTCGACGAAGCATAGCTCCGATTCTCCAGGAAGGGGGGGCCCGCTACCACGGCCAATCCGCCCGTAGCCGGGCTCAAGGGCTGCCGCCCTTGAGCTTCCGCCTGTATTCTGGCCCCCCCTGGCCTCCATAAAAACGCTTCGCGTTTTTATTCCGGCCACCCCCCAAAACGGTGCCAGGCACCACCGGCCGGGGCACAGCCCCCGGGAGAACACGCTTACGTTTGTAGAAAACTGCTGATCTTCTCCACGATTGTTGTGGCTGGGGCTGTGCCCCGCCGCCGTACATGCCCTCGGAAAAGATCTACAGACTTTTGTACAAAAGTAAACATTGGTGCCCTGCATAGGCCAGCGGTAGCTTTTCTAAATTGTTACGTTTCCGTATACTACCGGGTTGAAGGTTTCTGCGGAGGCCGTCAAAAAAATATCGCCAGGGAATCTGGTGTTTAATTGAGGCCGGGAGACCGGCTGACAGGAGGAATGTATGTGTTCTAAGAAGGTTGCTGGTGTCGTGATCGCTGCGTGCGTTCTCGTGTCGGGGGTTTTCGCCGGGGGCAGGAGGGCGGAGTCCGGCGGGCTTACGATTAAACCCGGTACGCTCATGGTGGGGATGGAGATTGGGTATCCCCCGATGGAGTACTTCGCCGAAGACGGGGTGACGGAGGCGGGGTTCGATGTCGAGATGGGCAAGGCCCTTGCCGCAAAGCTGGGCTTACAGGTCGAGTTTGTCGATACTGCTTGGGACGGGATCTTCGCCGGTGTCCAGACGGGAAAGTATGACTGCATCATGTCTTCGGTTACGATTACGCCGGAACGCAGCGAGACCTTGAATTTTACGCGGCCCTATATCGGAAACGCGATGACGGTTGTCGTGGCAAAAGGTTCGCCCATAAGCTTTACCAGGCCGGAGGACCTGGCCGGTTACCGGGTAACCTATCAGGCGGAAACAACGGCGAATATTTACGCGACCAAGATCGCCCAGTCCGGTGTGCGGTTCGAGGCTTTCGAATACGACAAGGTGATGAACTGCTTCGATGAATTAAAACTGGGGCGTGTCGACCTCATCGTTGTAGACAGTCTTGTTGCGTTTGAATATTTGGACCGGGGCCCTAATGATTTCCAGCTTGCCTGGCAGGGCCCTGCCGACGAGCAGTTCGGTATCGCGCTGAAAAAAGGAAACGACGCGCTTACCGCCGAACTGAGCAGGGCGCTTGGCGAATTATTTGCCGACGGTACGATGCAGAAAATATCAAACGATGTTTTCCACATGGATCTGGTATCGTCGGTCAATAACTAGAAATATATTTAAATGGGTATCATTACCAAAATGATTGGCTGGGTCCCGCCCTTACTCGACGGGGCCCGCATCACCATATCGTTGACCATTGTTGCGGTTTCCGCGGGACTCGTGGGGAGCCTTTTCCTCGCGCTGGGGAAAATGTCGAAGTCCAAAATCCTGAACCGGATTTGCACGGGGTACATTTTCTTCTTCCGCGGGACTCCGCTCCTTATGCAGCTCTATTTTATCTACTACGGTCTGCCGCAGATCAGCCCCTATTTGACGATAAACAACCGCTTTCTCGCGGCTTTTATCGCGTTCGGCCTTAACTCGGCGGCCTACTGCGCGGAGATCATACGGGCCGCGATTCAGTCGATTGACAAAGGGCAGGGAGAAGCGGCAAAGGCGCTCGGCATGAGTTACGCGCAGACGATGCGGCTGGTGGTCATTCCCCAGTCGATCCGCCGCCTGATTCCGCCGGTGGGGAACGAATTTATCATGGTCCTTAAGGACGCCTCGCTGGTCTCGCTGATCGCGTTGACGGACATAACCAAGGCGACCCGCTCGATCTCGTCATCAACGGCCTCGGCGCTTGTCTACATTCCGGCCATGATTCTCTATCTGGTCATCACCGCGGTTTTCACCTATGTTTTTCACCGGCTGGAAAAGAAATACTCGATTTATGAATAGGCGGTACAGGCTGATCCTGCCCCGCCTTATGAGGAAGTGAATTATGTCAATGCTAAAAGCCGCAGGCGTCGATAAGACATTCAAGACCCGCGCCGGTCCGCTCCACGTCCTCAAAGGCATCGACCTTGAAGTGAGTCAGGGCGAGGTGATCTGTATCATCGGGCCCTCCGGTTCGGGAAAGTCCACGTTTCTCCGCCTCATTAACAACCTTGAAAAGCTGGACAACGGCAAAATCTGGATCGAAGACGCCCTGCTCTTTGACTGCGAAGAGGGCGTAAACACGGTTAAAATGACAACCCACGAGCGGATGCGGGCGCTGCTTGAGGTGGGCATGGTGTTTCAGCGCTTTAATCTGTTCCCCCATAAAACCGCGCTTGAAAACGTAATGCTTTCGCCGATGCATGTAAAAAAACAAAGCGGGAAAGAGGCGCGGGAAAAAGCCGAAGCCCTGCTCAGCCGCGTCGGTCTCGGCGATAAATTCGACACCTTCCCCGCGATGCTCTCCGGCGGACAGCAGCAGCGGGTTGCCATTGCCCGCGCACTGGCGATGGAGCCGAAAATCATGCTTTTTGACGAACCGACATCGGCGCTCGACCCCGAACTTGTCGGTGAAGTGCTTGCCGTTATGAAAAACCTCGTGGAAAGCGGCATGACCATGCTCGTGGTAACGCATGAAATGGGATTTGCCCGCGAAGCCGCCGACCGCGTACTCTTCATGGATGACGGCGTGATACGGGAAGAGGGCAAACCCGAAACAATCTTTACCAGCCCGCAGAACGAACGCACCCAGCAGTTTCTGCAAAGTGTGCTGTAGCGCTGTCAAAGGGCATGGCCATAAACACGTCAATGAACACAAAAAAAACCGGCCTCCTTGCCGGGGCGGGCCTCCTCTTTGCGACAATCCTCTGGGGCGGCGGCTTTGTCGCGGTAAAAGATTCGCTCGACATAATCCCGCCGATATACATGATCGCCATCCGCTTTGCCCTCGCCGGCATTTTTCTCAGCGCCGTCTTCTTCCGCAAACTCAGACAGATGACCCGCACGACCCTGCGTACCGGCATCATCCTGTCGTTTTTTCTCTTTCTCGCATACACCTTTCAGACCGTGGGCTGCGTGTATACCACCGCGGGAAAAAACGCCTTCCTCACGACTATTTATGTGATCCTCGTGCCCCTCATCGCCTGGGTGTTTTCAAAACGGAACCCCGGCGCCCATGTGTTTATCGCCGCCGCGATCGCCGTGGCAGGCATCGGGCTCCTGTCCCTCAACGACGACCTCACGATAAACAAAGGCGACGTCCTCACCCTGGTCTGCGGATTCTGGTATGCGGTACACATCGTGTTCATCGCCCGCTTCACCCAAAAACAAAACGAAGACCCGATAACCCTCACCGTCCTGCAGATGATCTTTTGCTCGGTTTTCGCGTGGATCTTTGCGCCCTTCTACGACGGCGCCTTCCCCGTGCAGGCCGTCACAACGCTGCGGCCCGTCCTTTCCCTCCTCTACATGGCCGTTTTCCCCAGCGGTATCGCCTTCCTGCTGCAAAACGTCGGTCAAAAATACCTGTCCCCCAGCACCGCCGCGCTCCTCCTTTCCACAGAATCCGTCTTCGGAGCGGTCTTTTCCGCGGTTTTACTCGGCGAATCCATGAACATCCGCATGATTTTTGGATGCGGCCTCCTGCTTTTTGCCGTCATACTCTCGGAAACAAAATTCTCGTTTTTAACAAAAAAAATCAGCCGAATGTAAAAAATAAACAAGAAAAGTAAAAACATTGTCATTGCGCCGCCGTTTATACCGGGAAATCATAGTAGTAATGCCCGTTTCAACAGGTATTGAACCGGGATCAATGCAATATTTTCAGGAGGATTTTCATGAAAAAAAGAATTCACGGTCTAAGCTCCGCCTTTGCGGCGCTGTTGTTCCTGGCGCTGCTCTTCGGCACGGTCTACGATGCGGCCGCGGGCGGGCGCAGGGCGGGGGACTCTTCCGCGCAGGCGGTCTCACAATCCGCTCCCGGTCCTTTCGGCAGGTACGATCCGCCCGTTGAGATAACCGCGGTCAAGAATCTGGGCGCGGGCAACCTGCTCTTCCCCCCGGGGGACAGTATTGATAACAACGTGTGGACCCGGTATTACGAGGAAGTTCTGGGGATCAAAGTAAAGTACACCTGGACAACCAACGAACAGCAGTACGCCCAAAAAGTCAACATCTCGATCACCTCCAACGATATTCCCGATATCATGGGGGTCAACAATGTCCAGCTTAAGATGATGCACGAGAACGGGCAGTTGATGGACATGACCGATATTCTGCCCCGGTACCTTGCCCCCTTTACCCGGGAGGTCATCTACCAGGATAACGGAGATGCAATCAAGTCCGCCACCTTTGACGGCAGGCTGTACGCCATACCCCTGACCGGTTTTGGTCTGGGCAATGCGATGGTTCTGTGGGTAAGGACGGACTGGCTTACCAGGCTGGGGCTTTCCATCCCCACAACACCGGAAGAATTCCTCGCGGTGGCCGAGGCCTTTGCCACGCGGGACCCCGACGGCAACGGCAGGCGGGATACCTACGGCCTTGCGGTGTACAAGGACCTTTTTGACGGCGGCTTCGCCTGCCTTGAAGGTTTCTTCAACATGTACGGCGCGTATCCCCATATCTGGATTCCCACCGGGAACACGCTGGGATACGGCAGCGTCCAGCCGGCGGCCAGGACCGCGCTGGGTGTTCTGCAGGATATGTACCGCCGGGGCCTTATCGATCCTGAATTCGGCGTTAAAGAGGCCCCCAAGGTGGCCGAGGACGTGATGGCGGACAGAGTCGGCCTGATGTTCGGCCAGTTCTGGAATGCCGCGTGGATCAATGCCGGCAAGGTGGCGAATCCCACAATGGAATGGGTGCCGGTTTCCATACCCTTCGGCACCAACGGCAAGGCCCAGATCCCCTTTGGTACTACCGCCTATGCGGTAATATCGGCCAAGTCCCGGTACCCCGAAGCGGCGATCAAGATGCTCAACCTTCAGCTTGAAAAATCCTACGGCGCCACCGCGGAATCCACCCGCTTCAACATCACCCCCGAAGGCTTCGGCCCCTATGCCTATACTCCCCTTGCCGTTGAACCGGGGATGAAGAACTTCGACGCCGCCGTGGCGGTTACCGACGCGATCAACCGGCGGGACCCCTCCGGGCTTAACGAGGAACAGCTTAACTACTACGAAATGAGCCTCAGGAGCCTTGCGGGGAATCACGACGACAACAACTGGCATCAGCTTAAAATGTTTGGCCCCGGCGGCTCCCTTACGGTGATGCGGGCCTATTGGGACAGCGGGAAGGTGCAGGCGGACCAGTTCTTTGGGGTGCCCACGCCGGCCATGACGGAAAAACTTTCGACCCTGAACAAACAGGTGCTGACGGATTACACCAACATCATCCTGGGGGCCCCGCTGGACGCCAGTTGGGATAGTTTTGTCCGGAATTTTGGGACCCTGGGGGGGACCCAGATGACCGCGGAAGTGAACGAATGGTATAGGACACAGCGGTAATATTTTCGGGGAGGGGCCTGTCCTCTCCCCGCTATACCGGAGTTTGGAATGAAAAGAAAATATTTTACCACACTTCCCCTGTTTGTAATGCTGCTGCCGGCTATGGCGCTGCTTTTTATCTACAACTATATTCCCATTGTGGGCAATCTTATGGCCTTTCAGCGCTTTAATCCCGTCCGCGGCCTTTTCGGGTCCCCGTGGACAGGTTTGGCGAATTTCCGCTATGTCTTTTCCATGCCCGATTTCCCCCAGGTTTTGTGGAATACTTTTTATATCGCCCTTCTCAAGTTAATCACGGGGATTATTATTCCGGTCTTTTTCGCCCTGCTGCTTAACGAGATAGGATCGGTTTTTTATAAACGGCTTATTCAAACCATCATTTATTTTCCCCATTTTTTAAGCTGGGTTATCCTGGCGGGTATTTTAATTGATGTTCTGTCCCCTTCGCAGGGGGTTATCGGCCGGTTTTTTACGTTCCTCGGCTTAAAGCCGATCTTTTTTCTGGGGGACCCCAAGGTTTTCCCCTATACCCTGGTATTCAGCGAAAGCTGGAAGGAATTTGGTTTTGGTACGATTGTGTACCTGGCGGCCCTTACCGGCATCGATCCGAACCTCTACGAGGCGTCCATGATAGACGGGGCCAGCCGCTGGCAGCAGACCCTCTACGTTACCATTCCCGGCATTCTGCCCATCATCATGCTGATGACCATCCTGAGCATGGGGAACATCCTTAACGCCGGCTTTGATCAGGTATTCAATCTCTACAGCCCGCAGGTTTACAGGACCGGGGATATTCTGGATACGGTTGTTTATCGTATGGGCCTGGTGGATGCCCAGTACGGTGTTGCCACCGCAGTCGGTCTTTTTAAGTCCCTCATCTCGTTTATCATGCTTACGGCATCCTACGCGCTGGCCTATCGCTTTACCGATTACCGGGTTTTTTGAGGGAGGAATCGGATGAAGAAACAATCTGCCGGCAGGCGGATATTTATTATTGTGAACTATACGTTCCTCTCGCTGGTGGCTTTTTTATGCCTCCTGCCCATGTTGAACCAGCTTGCCATTTCCCTGAGTACCGATGCGGCAGTTTCCACGGGAACGGTCGGCCTGCTGCCCAAACAACTGACCCTGCGATCCTACCTGTTCATGGCGCGGAAACCGGAATTCTTTTCGTCCCTGATTATCTCCCTGGAACGGATTGCCCTGGCGGTGCCTGTCAGCCTTGCGGTTTCGATACTGGCGGCCTATCCGCTGTCCAAACAAAACAACCAGTTCAGGGCGCGGAAATATCTGATCTGGTATTTTATTGTGCCCATGCTCTTTTGGGGCGGCCTTATCCCCAGCTACATGGCGGTACGGAACACCGGGCTTATCAACACGATCTGGGCGCTGGTCATCCCCGGCGCGGTCAATGTGTTCAACATACTGCTCCTTATGAATTTCTTCCGGAATATACCCCGGGAACTTGAGGAAGCCGCCCTGATAGACGGGGCGGGGAACATGAGGGTTCTGGTATCGGTGATCCTCCCGGTTTCCGCGCCGGTGATTGCCACAGTAACGCTTTTTTTTATCGTCAATCACTGGAATTCATGGTTTGACGGACTTATTTATATGAATTCTCCCGCCAGGTATCCGCTGCAAACCTATCTGCAAACCCGGGTAATAGCCCATAACATGACGGCGATGGATTCATTGCGGGAGGTCCGGGAAATGTCCGCGGGGGTATCCGACAGGACGGGAAAGGCGGCCCAGTTGTTTTTGTCCGCCCTGCCGATTCTGGTGGTTTACCCGTTTCTTCAAAAGTACTTTACCACCGGCATTGTCATGGGCAGTGTCAAAGGTTAAGTTTTTACATTCAATTCAGGAGAGGTACAGATGAGCAAGATTGTTTTTATCGGCGCAGGATCAATGGTGTTTACCCGGAATTTGGTCCGGGACATCCTGTCATTTCCGGCATTTTCCGATGACCTTACCATTGCACTGGTTGATATTGACCGGCAAAACCTTGATTACAGCAAAGCTGTTGTGGAACGGATCATCGGGGAAGGTCATTACGGGGCAAAACTTATCACCTCCACCAGGCGGGAAGAAGTTCTGGAAGGGGCAGACGGGGTGCTTATTACCATCGCTGTCGGCGGGGAAGAGGCTACCCTGGTAGACGTGGGGATTCCGGAAAAATACGGCGTTACGGTTTGTGTCGGCGATACCCGGGGCCCCCAGGGCATATTCCGGTATCTCAGGACGATCCCCGCGATCATGGAAATTATCCGGGATATTGAAAAGTACTGCCCCCGGGCCATTGTCCTTAACTATACCAACCCCATGGCCATGATTTGCCGGACCATACAGCAGCTCAGCCCCGTTGTTACCACCGGTCTTTGCCATAGTGTGCAGCATACCGCGGAGATGCTGGGAACCTGGATTGGGGCTCCCCGGGAAGAAGTAAGCTACCTCTGCGCGGGTATTAACCACCAGGCCCACTACCTTAAGTTTCTGTGGAAGGGCAGGGACGCCTATCCGCTGATTCGGGAAAAGATCCTCGGCGACAAGACCGTCTACGATTCTGAAAAAGTACGGAACGAACTTTTTCTCCATTTGGGTTACTATGTAACAGAATCGACCGTACACAACAGCGAATACAACCCCTGGTTCCGCAAACGGCCGGAGCTTATCAGGCAGTATCTGCCGGAAGATTCTACCCGTACCGCGGAGAAGATCCGCGGCTGGATGGCGGCGTCCGCGGGGAAACGCAGGAGAGAAATCGAACAGTGGCTTGCCGGGCCGATAGATCTGAAACGGGGCCATGAATACGCCGCCTCCATCTTCAACGCGATCTTCGGCGACGGGGCTATTTTCGAATTTAACGGCAATGTCCGTAATTTCGGCCTTATCGACAATCTGCCTCCGGGCTCCTGTGTCGAATCCCCCGTGGAAGCTTCCCGGGCGGGCCTCCGCTCCATCCATGTGGGCCCCCTGCCGCCCCAGTTGGCCATCCTGAACACCGTCAATGCCCAGGTTGAGGATCTTGCGGTGGAAGGCTATATCAACCTGGACAGGAAAAAGATCTACCACGCCAATTACCACGATCCCCTGACTTCGGCGCTGCTTTCCCTGGAGGAGATCCGTAAAATGACCGATGAGATGTTTGCCGCCGGCAAAGACTGGCTGCCCTTGTAGGGCGTCCCGGTTTTGTATTTTTTTTCCGGAAAATGCAGAACTCTCTGTTAAAAATCCGGATTATTGCGTAACAGACTTGTTTTTACCCCTGTGGTGGGCGTTGACTTATAGGTGTAGATATTCATCCACAGGAGGATTTATGACGAAGAAATTTATCGCCGCGGCGGCACTGGTTTTGATTCTGGTTCCCCTTTCCGCGGGGGCCCAGACCGCGGCGAACATGGGATTCCAGGCCCTGTCTTTTGACGTTGGCTATGCGCCGGGCTGGGATTTGAACAACAATGATCTGGTAACTCCCGCGCTCTTTGGATTTAACGTCTGGGTGGCCGACGGTTTTTCCGCCGGTTTTCAGCAGATGGTTACCGGAGGCGCTATTCACAGCAGTTTCCTGATGCTGAAGGGCAACCTGCTTCCCGGTATCCGGGCGACGCTGGGTTTTGGCAGTATAAACGGTATTGCCGGAGGAGCCAGTAGTTTCGGTTTCGAAGTCATCCCCTTTAGCCGGTCGGGGGGTATGGCTACATCGGAATTTAAAATAGCCGTCAAGTACGACAGCCCCTTTGCCGACATAACCAACGGCAGAGTTTACTTTGCCCTGGCCTTCGGCGTAGGATTCTAGCGCCGGGTTGTACGGACGCTGCTATGCAGCTATCAAGGTCCCGGCCGTCCCGTGTTTGCCGCGCAAGCGCTTATCCGGGCGGCCGGAATCTTGATTATT
>JAISFT010000152.1 GCA_031263435.1 Treponema sp.
GGGGATATGAAACGCCCCATGGACTTTACCGAAACCGAGCCGTGGTAGCCCATTTCCGATGCGAAGTGGGCCAGGGAGCCCTTGTAGAACTCGCCCTTAAAGTAATCCCGGGGGCCCCAGAGGTGGTTTTCCGAAAGGTACTCGCCGGGAAGCTTTGCGGCTTCTTCGTCGATATAGGGCGAACTGGGAAGGTAGGGCCGGGTGGGATCTTCGTTGTACAGGGCATCGGGGTACACTTCCCTGGTGATTCGGTTACGTCCGGGGTCCCGGCCATAACTGCCGGTGACGAACTGATCACATTCGTTGTCCCCGGACCAGAGGATGATGGAGGGGTGCTGCCTGAGGAGGCGGATGACCTGAACAGCTTCCCGGTACATCACTTCCTTAAAGTCATGGTCCGTAGGGTAGATTCCGCAGGCCATGGCGAAATCCTGCCAGACCATGATCCCCATTTCATCGCAGCAGCGGTAGAAGAGGGGATCCTCGTAGATGCTGCCGCCCCAGCAGCGCAGGGTGTTGCAGCCTATGTCATTGAGGAGTTCCATGATGGCGGGGATGCGTCCCTTGTCACGGGAGTGGTAGGCGTCCACCGGCACCCAGTTTGAACCCATGATGAAGACCCTGCGGCCGTTCACCACGAAGTGGAAGGCCCCGGAATGGGTAATATCGGTTGTGCCGGTACGCACGAGTTTTACCGTGCGGAGGCCGGTTCTAAAGGTATAGCTGTCCAGGACTTTGCCGTTTTTTTCGAGGGTTACTTCAACGCTGTAAAGGTTCGGCGCGCCGTAGTTGCGGGGCCACCAGAATTCCGCGTTGTCGATGTCGAATTCGAGCTTTCCCGCGGTGAACCAGAGCCTTGAGGAATGAGAAAATTCGGAGGCCCCGCATTTCCCCTTTACCGTAATTGCATAACCGGACACCGGATTATCACCGATACCGGTTTCATAGAACAATTCCACCCGCGCTGTTCTGCGGGGCACGTCGATCCCCTTCGTCATGAGGTAGCACTGCCGTAAACTTTCCGCGGGCCGCCGGTAGATCCCCGCGGAACGGTAGATCCCGGCGGACACGAGCCGGGGGCTGATGTCCCAGCCGAACATGGCCGGTGATTTCCGCAGGCGCAGGCACTCGTAGTTGTACTTGAGGTGGGCGTTACCCGCGGACACGGCGTTTTTGCGGGCCTCGATACAGGCCGGGAGGATGTGGACCACGATCTCGTTCTCCCCATCTTTAAGGGCCGAGCCGTCTATACGGTGGGTAACGTACATGTTTTCGGTATGGGCCAGGAACACGCCGTTGAGGTAGATATCGGCGATGGTGTCGATGCCTTCAAAGACGAATTCGGGAACGGTTCCCGGCTGGGGGCTGTAGCTGAAGCGGCGGGCGTAGAGGACGTGGCAGTCCTCGTATTTGAGCATGTCCAGCAGGTTTTTGCCAAAGAAGGGATCGGGAATTATCCCCGCCCTTTCCAAGTCGATTTCAAAGTTCCCCGGCACCGTAGCGTCTATGGCCCCCGCCGCCGCAACCGCGTTGCAGGTGGCGGGAACTTCCCTGTTTACAAAATCCGCCTGGTGGATTACCGCCAGCTTCCAGGTTCCGTCCAGGGATTGATGAATGATGTTGTCCATAGCTACCGTATCTCCTTAAGGGCGGCGCAGTCCCGTGATGGGGGGTAGGCCGGGACCCACGGGGGCCCGGCCGCAGGGGGGGCCAGGAACCAAAAAGCCGCAAGGCTTTTTGGCCTTAGGGGTTTGGGGCCTGCCCCAAACCCCGGCTACGGGCAGATTGGCCGGGGTAGGTGGCCCCCCCTCCCCTTATCTGCCAAGCAGGGCGGAGACATCCCGGTTGAGTTCCCGCTGGTTGTAGGCCCCCACTCTGATGGAGCGGATGACGCCCTCCCCGTCGATCATGAAGGTCTGGGGGATGGCATAGATGTTGTAGAGTTCCGAAATCTGCCCGGTCCGGTCCATGACTACGTTGAGGGTAAGCTTCCTGTTCCGTAAGAAGGAGGACACTTCCCGGTCTGTTTCCGCGCAGTTTACGGCCAGGGTTGTCATGTTCCGGGACTGGGTTTCCAGGCGGGAGATGAGGGGCAGTTCCCCGACGCAGGGGCCGCACCAGGTTGCCCAAAAGTGCAGAACCAGGGGTTTGCCCCGGTAATCCGACAGGCTGTGGGTCCCGCCGTCGGGGCCGGTAAAGGTAAAATCGGGGGCCCTGCTGCCCACCGCAAGGCCGTCGGCCCCGGCGGGCAGGGCCGCCAGCAGGAGGCCCGCAAGGACGATGCCGCCCAGGAAGTTCCCGGCCCTGAGCCGCCCCGGGATGGGGGCGAGCCTGGCGCCTGCGATTCCGAAATGCCGGGCCGCTTCCGCTGCCCGGTTGGTTTTGACCTGTTTTATAATCTGTTTCATAGATTCTCCTTGAGATTCTCCTTGCCTGTTTTAGCAGGCTTTGTTTGCCGAATGTCCTGTACCGGTTCCCTTCCCCAATGGAGGGCCCGGGCCGGACAGCTTCCGACACATTCGCCGCAGCGGATACACTCCCGATCCAGGGCGCGCCGGGTATCCATTTTACAAAGGGCCGCACATTTCCCGCAATGGGTACAGTTCTCTTCCTGAATCCTCATGCCGAACAGGGCAAGGCGGTTAAAAAAGCCGTAGATCGCCCCAAGGGGACAGATAAAACGGCAGAAGGGGCGGAAGATGAACACCGCAGCCAGGACCAGGACGGCCAGCAGGGTCAGCTTGAGGAAAAAAAGGGCCCCCACAATCTCCTGAAAGGAGCTGTTGAGGAGAACCAGGGGCAGGCCCGCCTCCAGGGTCCCCGCGGGGCAGATGAATTTACAAAAAAAGGGGGCCCCGTAACCGTAGACCAGGAAGGCCCCCAGGGGCAGGGCCAGGACCGGCAGGCCCAGGACGCCGTATTTCAGCAGCGACAGCTTCCGGGTCAGACCGTTTTTGTGGAGCTTGGGGGAGGGGAGCTTGTACAGGAGTTCCTGGATAAGGCCGAAGGGGCAAAGGAAGCTGCAGACCCCCCGGCCAAGGGTTAAGCCGAAGAGCAGGAGCAGGCCGCCGACATACAGGGGGAAGCGGCCCTGGGCAAGGGAGTTCTGCAGGGCCCCCAGGGGACAGGATGCGAGGGCCCCCGGGCAGGAATAGCAGTTAAGACCGGGGACGCAGAACCGTTTAAGGGGGCTGCGGGACACGGCCCCCCGGGCAAAGCCCCGGAGATCCGCGTTGCAGATCAGCAGGGATAAGAACTGGATACCCCGTCTCTGCAGCAGAGTGCGGGTCAGCCAAGATCGGAGGGAAGCCATAGGTTTAGCCAATCCCCATGCACTCCAGGCAGATGAAGATCGCCTTCCTAAAAACCTGTTCCGCGTCGCCCACGGCAATACCGGCGATGACTAGGGCGATTCCCAGGAACAGGAGAAAAACCGGAAAGATCCTGGGGACAACGGTAAACTTCATACACTTCACCGATACCATTATAGTCAAAGATGGGAACATGTGCTAACGCCCAATCCAGGGCATTGGCGTTTACTTTTGTACAAAGGTCTGTAGATCCTTTCCAAGGTTAAGTAGGGCGGTGGCGGGGCAGAGCCCTACCTAAGCTCGTCTGGTTCAACCGGCCCTTATACCACGACAAGCGGAGCCTGTCCTGCTCCGCGAGGGGGACAAATTTGGTGCCAGGCACCTCCGTGGCCGATCGGCGCCAGGGATGGCGCTGTATCCAAGGCCAAAAAACGCCACGGAGGGCGGTTTTTGGCCCGCGCAAGGGATAGGAGGGGCGCGTGTCCACCGCAGGTGGCCTGTCCACCTGTGGTGGACTAAGCGTTCCCGTAGCGTGGCAGCCGGAGGGCTGCCTTAGCGGAGGGA
>JAISFT010000185.1 GCA_031263435.1 Treponema sp.
CTTCAAGCTTTGCGATCTCCGCTACCTTGGCGGTGGAGGGGCCGTCCTCGAATTCCAGGTTTACCCATTCCGCCAGGATTGACTTGGCAAGTTCGGACCCAATCACCCGTTCCCCAAAACAGGCCACATTCCCGTTGTTGCTGAGGATGGAACGGCGGGCGGAAAAAATATCGTGGCATACGGCCGCCCTGATGCCTTTGAATTTGTTTGCCGACATGCACATACCGATACCTGTGCCGCAGATCAGGATTCCCCGTTTCCGGTAATCCGATTCGATGATCCGCCCGCAGAGTTCCGCGGCTACTATCGGGTAGGCGGTCTTGTCTTCGGCGCTTTCCACCCCCAGATCTTCTACCCCGGCGCCCAGGTCTTCCAGGAGTTCTTTCAAAATTTTTTTTAACCTGATTCCCGCTTCGTCACAGCCTATCACGATGTCCCGCATGGTACCTCCCCTTAGGGAAACCCAAAAGGGGGGGCCCCTGTTCGGAGCCCCACCCTGTTCCGAAGTTTAACGGGTAAGCCTTGCGATAAGTTCTACTACCTGCTGTCCGGCCTGGGCGCTGGTGAGCCGTCCATAGGCCACATTCTGGACTATCAGGTAAAAGCCCTGGCCCCACTGGGAATCGCCGGGGATGTTCGGGTCCCTGGCGGTTGCATGCTGACCGGCTACGTTGAGGTACGCGTTGATCCTGTCGGTTACCGGATCGCTGGGAACCGCACCGCGGGAATCGGAATTTACGGGAGTTCCGGGATCGGCGCCCATGGTGCGCCACACGCCGGGATCGTTGACCCGGTAGTTGATAAACCGGGCCGCCGCTTCGGGGTTCCTGGAATTTTTGTTGATTCCCATCATCTGACTCATCTGGCCCCACAGGGCATTGCTCTGTGCCGCATTGGGAAGTTCGATAAGATCGAGGGTATCGGGGGTGGCCCGCTGGTAGTTGACCAGCATGTTTGACCAGAGGATGCAGGCCGCCGCCTTTCCGGCGATAAGCGACGAGGTGGATTCGTTCAATTCGTCATAATCGGCCGCCGTTTCTGCGGGGGGGATGAGTCCTTCGCTGCGCAGGGATTCCCACATATCTATGTACTTTTGGGCGTCTGCGGCGGTGATGTGGGATCTGATCCCGTCCCACTGGGGCGTCCCGTTATCGCGGGCCCAGTAGCCGAAGAAATACGACTGATCGGAATTGGCGCTGTTGTCGGCAAAGGCATAGGTGCCGGCGGGAAGTTTCGCCTTGACCGCCGCCAGCCAGGTGGAGAATTCGTCCCAGGTCATCGAGACCTTGGGCAGCGGGGCGCCGACCCTTTCGAGCAGGGATTTGTTGTAAACGATGCTGGGCATGTTGGCCGCCAGGGGCAGGGCGTAGAGGTGGCCGTTCACGGTGCCCCCTGCGATTGCCGCGGCGTCTACCTTGGAAAGATCGATGAACCCTTGCCGTACCAGATCATCCAGCGGAAGGAGGACTGTCCCCACATCATCGACCTGAAGGTTGGAAAAATCCCCGCCCAACTGGATAATGTCCGCGGCGTTGCCGCCGACAAACTGCGTCTTGAATTTGCTGAAGTGTTCAGCGGTACCCGGCGCCGGTTCGGCCGCAACGATGATACCCGTATTTTCGGTAAACGCGTCGATTACCAACTGGGTGTTTTTGATACGGCTTTCACCGCCCCAAAAGGACCAGCGTATTGCCGCGGGGCCGGTGGAAGCGGGACGGGAACGGGACTGCGTGCCGCCGGCAAAGAGCATTGTACCGGCTGCCAGAAGCGTGAATAAAGCAAACGTGATTTTTTTCATGTTCACCTCCAAAAATATTGTTAAGGGCAAACTACCCTTTGATGCCTGTGGTGGCGACTCCCTGGACAAAGTACTTTTGCAGTGAAAAGAAAAGTACAAAACAGGGAACCAGGGATAACGTTGACATGGCGAACATGGAACCCCAGGACGATACACCGGAACTGTCCAGGAAGAGCCGCAGGCCCATGGGAACGGTGTATTTTTCCGGTGAATTAAGGTAGAGCATCTGGTTAAAGAAATCGTCCCAGGTCCACAGGAATGTAAAAAGCACGGTGGTTATAATGGCAGGTACGCTCAGCGGCATGATGATTCGTATATAAATACCGAATTTCCCGCAGCCGTCGATACGGGCGGACTCGTCCATATCCTTTGGCAGGCTGCGGATAAACTGTACCAGCAGGAACACGAAGAAGGCATCGGTGGCAAAAAGTTTGGGCACGATGAAGGGCAGGAAGGTGTTGACCCAGCCGAAGGATCGAAAAATGATGTACCGCGGAATGGTGGTAACATGGCCGGGAAGCATCAGGGTGAGCATCATAATGGCGAACCAGAGTTTTTTCCCCTTGAACTGCAGGCGGGCAAAGGCATAGGCGGTAAGGGAGCAGAAGATGGCGTTGGCTATGACACAGAGGATGCAGATAATAAAGGAATTGGCAAAGAAGGTACTAAACGGAACAATGCCGATGCCTTCCCAGCCGTTGATGTAATTTTGCAGGGTCCAGGTTTTGGGCAGAAGGCTGGGATCGCTGAATATCTGCGATCCTTCCTTGAAGGATGCCATGATAAGCCAGATGACAGGGTAAAGCATCGCAAAGCCCAGGACAATGATGAACAAATTTGAAGCGCCGGACTTTATCAGGCGTTTAACAGAACTCCGCCCTTTCATTCGCCGCTCCCGTAGGTAACCAGGGAATTTGAACCCCTGAAGGTCAGAATCGTCAGCACCGCGATGATGAGCAGGAGTACCCAGGCCATGGCCGCGGCATAGCCCATTTCCGCCCAGGCAAAGCCCTGCAGATAGAGGTAGAGGCTGTAGAACATGGTGGAATCCACGGGGCCGCCATTGCCCCCGGAGACGATGTAAGCCTGGGTAAAGGACTGAAAGGCGCTGATCATCTGCATCACCAGGTTAAAGAAAATGATGGGCGAAAGGCAGGGCAGGGTTATAAAAATAAACTGCCTGGCCTTTCCCGCGCCGTCGACGCTGGCCGCCTCGTAGTATTCGTGGGGTATCTGTTTAAGGCCCGCAAGAAAGATGATCATGGGTGAACCAAACTGCCATACTGCCAGGAGTATCAGGGTGTAAAGGGAGAAGCTGGGATTCGAGATCCATGACGGCGGATTTACCGCGCCGTTTGTTATCTGCCTGATGATGGCGTTGATGGCGCCGTCCCCGGAAAAGAGTCTCCGCCACAGTACCGCTATTGCCACAGAACCGCCGAGGAGGGTGGGTATATAGTAAACCGTCCGGTAGGCCGGAATAAGGGCAAGTTTCTGGTTCATCAGCATGGCTACTGCCAGGGCGAACACCAGTTTGAGGGGGACGCCGATGAAGACGAACCGGAAGGTAACGAACAGCGAATTAAGAAACCGGTCGTCCCGGGGGAATTCCGCGTTGCCGGCGAACATGATAAAAAAATTCCGTATTCCAATCCACCTGGGGGGTTCCAGTATGTTGTACCGGGTAAACGACAGGTAGAGGGAATAGAGCATGGGATAGAACGTAAGGACAAAAAATCCGATAAGCCAGGGGGCAAGGAAGGCATAGGATGAAAGGTTATCCCGAATCATCTGCCCCCGTTTTATACTATTCACAATCCTCCTCCAGGATATCAGATATCTGTAGTCTGCCGGTATTTCCAACAGTATTTTCCAAAGCCGTATCTATCGGGAACCGGGTTTCCGATAAAAGCAGTTCCCCATTATACCACAAAACCGGTCAACAGTGGCCCTTTTTTTGCATTTTCTTTTCTTTTTTTCTACAGTTTATCTAGAGAGGTTTACAAATGTATGGTCCTCTGGTAGGCTCGATCCTATGAGTTCTATGTTGTCGAAACTGCGGGGGATAAAGGCGGAAGACCGGATCGGTCCCGTGGAACCGGAAACCGGGCGGGCCGCCCTGGCCGGTTTTCTGGCTGCCGGCGTTAAATTCGCAGCTTCCCGGCCCCGGATCGAAGACCTGTACTACCGGGCCCTCCATGATCTGATGAGCTGTGTTGTGCCTTCCCCTGCCGGGGGGTCCATGCTTATCGAGGGGGCCGACTTTATCGGCGCCTGGCTGGAAAGTACCGGTACGATTAGTGCGGAACTTCTTTCCCGGTTTTGTCCGGAGGCGGCCCGGAGGACCTTCGAGCTATTTGCGGACTTTCAGCGGGAAGATGGTCTTATCCCCTATAAGCTCCTCGCCTCGGGGCCGGTCTTCAGGCAGGTGCAGATGGTAACGCCCCTGGCCCGGAGTGTCTGGAACCATTACTGTCTGTGGGGGGATAAAAAATTTCTGGAAAAGATGTACCGGGCTATAGACCGCAACGACCGGTGGCTGGAAAAACACCGGAATACCCGGAATACCGGCTGTGTGGAGGCTTTTTGTACGTTTGATACCGGCAGCGACGCGTCTCCGCGGTTTTGGCATGTGCCCGATACCCCCTGCCTGGACGATCCTGCCCGCTGCGATCCTGATTCCCCGGTGCTGCCCTTCCTGGCGCCGGACATGACTGCCAATGTCTACTGCCAGCGGAAATATTTGGCCCGTATGGCCCGTGAACTGGGCCTGCACGATGCCCCCGACTGGGAGGGAAAGGCCCGGCAGAGTTTGGAAAGTCTTATGCGCTGCTGCTACGATGAGCGGGATCATTATTTCTACGACCGGGACCGGCACGGCCGCTTTGTCCGGGTTCAGAGCGATAATCTTATCCGGGTGCTGGCCTGCGAAGCGGGGGACGATGCGATGTTCGAGGATGCCCTGCGGCGTTACCTCCTCAATCCCCGGAAGTATTTTTGCCGCTATCCTATTACTACCGTAGCGATGGATGAACCGGGTTTTAGCCAGGCCATCGAGTACAATAGCTGGGCGGGGCAGGTAAGCTTTCTAACCCAGATACGGCTGCCCCACGCCTTTGAGTACCATCACCGCTATGTGGAATTGACCTGGATACTGCATCCGATTATCACGGCCCTTTCCCGGTTCAGGAAATTTCCCGGCAGTATAAGCCCCTGGCTTGGGCATGAGGGTTATGGGGATAACTACACCCCCACCATGCTCTGCGTCCTGGACTACCTTGAGCGGATGAGCGGGATATTCCCGGTTCCCGGTGGGGATCTGTGGTTTACCGCCCTTATCCCCCGGGGCATTGATCACGGGGAAGTGGTGGCGGAGGAGACGGGCTACAGCCGGATTGTGGACGGCGTCCTTTTTGAGCTGATCAACGAAGAAGGGGGCTCCTCAATTTACCGGGGCGGGGAACTTCTCTGCCGCTTTCCCTGCGGGGTCCGGCTGGTGACGGACCGGAGCGGGGCCCTGCGGGGCCTTATCGGCATGACGGTCCGGCGGATAACGGGGACTCTGGACTGGCTGGGCCGGGCGCTTCCCTTTGCCGTTTCGGGGAACGAGAGGCTGGAATATACCGGTTCGGGTTTTGTCTGCACGGGGAACCCCGGCGTAATTCCCCCCAATTACGGCGATCCGGACACCATCACCCTGTAGGTCGGGGATCGGGGCCGAATTCAGGCCCGGGTTTAAGGGCGATACTACTTAAAGATAATCGCGTTTGGCAGCCGCCGTCCTGCATCCCCTTCGGAGGGGGTATTCACCAGTTCCCCCCGGTAGACCATGGTGCTTGAGGAACCGCCGTCAAGCCCTATGGCGTTTACCGCGCCGTTGGCGTACAGGATGGTCTGCATGTCTTTGTAGGTTGCGCCGAAGCTCCCTGCCCGGCGGCCGTCCACCACGACCAGCAGCATCGCCCCGTTTTGAAGCTGCCCAATGGCTGTGCGCGGGGCCAGCCCTCCCGAAAAATCGGTCATTTCGGTTTTTTCGCCGTTGACGATCAAGAGGGGGCCAAACTCAAGGGCCCACAGGTAATTTTGGGCCGGGATTTCCTCATCGGAAAACAGGCCCACCACCAGTTTATAATCCCGGGTAAGGCCCCCCATGACGTGCCGGTCCCTCTGCGGGTTTCGGGAAACAAAAACGCCGTCGACGATGGTGTTTCCCCACGGCAGACCCCGTTCCCTGTCATCGGTATGGCCCGATGCGTTGATGCCCCCCAGGGCGCGATGCCTGTCAACAAGGTCTTCCAGAAACATGCCCTGCCTGTCGTCCGCGGAGACCAGACTGAGCCGCCGGGGATTCTCTATTTTGATGATTGCGCCGGTAAAGTAGTCGCCCCTTACACGATCAAAGTACAGTTCGTCGTACAGTTCGTCGCTGCCGGACACGGTGATGTGCCCCCCGTCGGTTTTTCGATCAACCGCGGGCTTGTTTTTATCCAGTACCGATTGGATATAATCCCCGGTATAAAGGGCGGTGGCCAGAAATTTAAAACGGCTGGAATATATGGCGGTGTTGATCCAGAGCTGCCTGAAAGATTCCCAGGGACCGTAAAACAGAAGGGCCGCGAGCAGGATAAAACCTGCCGCAGCCCGGTAAAGGCACCGCAGGAACGGCGTCTTTTTGCGGGAGAGGGGAACAGGATTACAGCGCTTCAACGGCCGTATGCAACTGGTAACTCTCCCTGGAGCCGCTGCTGCCGCCATACATTCGTACTTTGATGTACAACATTCCTTCGTTGGCAACGACATTGATCCGGGCGTTATTGCCGCTTCCCGAATCGTCGTCTTCGTCCAGCGTAGTGCCGCTCCCTTCATAAATGGTCATTACCGTATCAAGGGAGCCTTCGGTATGGGCCATGACAATAGCGCCGCCGGCAGGGACCTCAAGGTAATACCAGTTTTCCGTAGTAAGCTGGAAGGAACCGCTTACGGGTGTCCCCGGGGTAATAAGCTGGGCCTGGTGGATCGGTTCGGTCCCGTAACGCCAGGCGTTAAACCCGCGGGTAAAGGTGTAGGAGCCGCTCCTTCTGCCGGAATTTTCATAGGCCGTAATAAAGTTGTTCGGCAGGGCGCTGCCGCTCAGGTAGATGATGTTCTCCGGCATGGTTACTACGATAAGCCTGCTGCAGTCGTTGAACGCATTGTTTCCGATGGCGGCAATGCCTGCCGGGATATTTATCCTGATCAGATTACTGCAGTAGGAAAACGCATTGTCGTCTATGACCAGGAGGCCCTCCGGCAGGGTAACGCTGGCCAGATTGCGGCTTGACGAAAAGGCGTTCCGCCCGATTCTCCGTACCCCCTGGGGAATAACCACCGAAGTGAGATACGAATCGGTAAAGCAGGACGGACCTATTTCGCTTATCCCGAGGTCTTCGGGAATAACCAAATTTCGCTCATTCCCCGTGTACGAAACAAGCTGGGTCCCCCTGAGGACGAAATTCCCCCTTGTTACCAGGGGGACATTCCCGCCGGTAAAATCCGTAACCAGTCCGCTTTGTCCGAAGACAAAAGCTGCGGTACAACAAAGAACGGCGACAATCGTTAATCTTTTCATGACTGACTTCTCCTGTGTTTTCCGGCCTTATCCGGAAAGTAATGCTGCCGGGACTTTCCCAAACCCATCCGGGTTTTAAGAATAGCCTTACTATGTACTTTTTTTGCTTATAGGGCAAGGGCCCTGTAGGTTAAACTTGACCCACAGAGCAGTGTGTTCCACCAGAACCGGGAAAAATCCCGGAAAAATACTTGTAGAGTCTGCCTTCGCTATCTACGATACGCTCCGGCAGAGAATTCCAAAGCCAATTTTATCGGAACGATGTTTCCGATGAAATTGGCTCGGTTTCCCGGTCTTTTCCCCGGTTCTGTGGTACACATATGAAGTGGGTCAAGTTTAGCCTTTGCTGTGGGGAAGAAGGGTGTTTGAGGCGGGTACAGGATAATATTTTAGAGCCGCTTCACCAGGATAAACGCATAGACATGAAAACCCGGCATGGATGCCGAACCAAAACGCATAGCGTTTTGGTTTTCGGACTTTGGGGCAAAGCCCCAAAGTCCACCCTAGGGAGTCTTGGAGTTTTGCGAAGCAAAACTCCCAAGGCGAAAGCCGCAGGCTTTCGCCAGCGCAAGGGATAGAAGCGGAAATACCGCAGACCCCCCCAGCCATTAGCCGCCCTATATCTCCTCCTCTGTAGCGACCCGCCTATATGTGTACAACAGGGCTGGGGAAGAGACCGGGAAAATATTTGGAATTCTCTGCCGTAGCGTATCGCAGATAGCGGAGGCAGACTCTACAAGCATTTTCCCGGGATTTTTCCCAGCCCTGCTGTAGACGTATGGGATGGGTCGAGGAATTGAAGCGGATAGCCCGGTTTTTTGCGGCAGCAAAAAATGCGCCCAAAAAAGATACTCTATGTTTATTCTGATTGCTGCCCTGATGAACTGTCTTTTTGGGCTGCCCTGACGGGCTGTCCGGAACTCAATTGACAAAAACTCCCGGCGCCAATCATTATTAGCGGGTGTGCTTGTTCATTTTGCCGGAGGTTTCATGTTTGATTATGTGCTGATGCGGGAACAAAAAATACCGGTGGCCGCCGATGTCGATATGGTGATTGCCGGGGGCGGTCCGGCGGGTATCGGCGCGGCTATTGCTGCGGGCCGGGAGGGGGCAAGGGTCATTCTTGTGGAGCGGATGTTCTGCCTGGGGGGGACCATGACCGGCGGCCTGGTGAGTAAAATTGCTATCTCTTACCGGAACCGGGGAATTGCGGCGGAACTTTTGGAGCGGATAGACCGGTACCAGGGAACATCGTATATTCAGAGTCGTCCCGAGGTGCCTGTGGACCCCGAGCTTGTCAAGCTGCTGCTGGACAAGATGGTGATTGACGAGGCGGGGGTGGATGTTCGTTTTGGCACAACTCTTACCCAGGTGGTAAAGGAAGGCCGGCAGATCAAGGCGGTGATCGTTAGTAATGTTAACGGTCTCCAGGCTATTCGGGCGAAATATTTTATTGACTGTACCGGCGACGGCCAGGCGGGTTTTCTGGCGGGGGCCGCTTTTATGCTTGGCAGCGGGCAGGGGGGTTTTGGATCCGCCCCCAGTCTGCTGTTTCGCATTGCCCGTGTGAATGTAGATAAATTTTTTGACGCCCTTGAAAAAGACGAGGAAACCTACAAGTCCGGCCGCACGCATCAGAGCCCCCGGGAAATGCGGGAACTGTACCGATCGGATCGCTATGTGTTTTTTGCGGATTACATGCCCCTGGTCAAACGGCGGATAGA
>JAISFT010000196.1 GCA_031263435.1 Treponema sp.
TCTTTGATCAGGAACGAAACCAGAGCGGCAAACTGGCTTACAAAGGGCAGGAACAGGAGGGTCCCCATGACATTGAAAACCGTGTGGAACATGGCCAGATGGGCGGCAATGCCCCCCCCTTCGATGGACCCGGGGGTAAGGATATCCACCAGGGCTATCAACGGCCGGAAAAAGATAAGGGCTACTACACTGCCCACTACGTTAAAGAGTACGTGTACCAGGGCGGTCCGTTTGGCCGCGGTCCTGGCGCCAAAAGCGGCCATGATAGCGTCAATCGTGGTACCGATGTTGGCCCCCAGGATCATCGCGGCAGCGGTTCCGAAATTGACCATGCCGCCTCTCGCCATGGTGATGGTCAGGGTGATGGTAGCCGCGGAGGAGTGTACCAGCAGGGTAGCGCCGGTTCCCACTCCCAGGCCGATAAGGACCGACACGAACCCCTTCTCGGAGAACCGGCGGATAAACGCCAGATGGGCGGGGTTCAGGGAGGGCACGGCATCGGTAAGGAAGCGGAGGCCCAGGAAGATGAAGCCAAAGCCCATGAAGACCCCCCCCAGGTCCTGGTGCTTCCATTTGATAACCTGCATGATAAAGCCGATCCCCACCGCGGGCAGGGCAAAGTTGGAAATATCGATCTCGAAGCCCACCAGGGACACGATCCAGGCGGTGGTGGTAGTCCCGATATTGGCCCCCATGATCACCCCGATGGCCTGAGTCAGGGAGAGGAGACCGGTATTTACAAAGGTTACGACCATAACCGACACCGCAGAGGAGGACTGGACCAGGGCGGTTACCGCCATCCCGGTGAAGATCCCCACAAAACGGTTCTTGGTCATCAGGTTGAGAAACCGCTGCAGCCGGTCCCCGGCGGCGTGCTGGATGCCGTCACTCATCACTTTCATCCCGTAAAGGAAGAGGCAGAGTCCCCCGATTACCCGTAACAGAATCATGATCACGTTATCCGTAGCCATACCCATACCTTAGTTCATTTGACGGGGAAAAACTATACCGGAACTTTGCAGGAACTTTACGGAAGCTTTACAAAAGCCTCCGTAGCTTAAAACAAGGGGCCGGGCTATACTTGTCCAATTATGGATAACATTATGGACAGTAATAAACGCCCTTTTATAAAAACATTTACCCGAGGCTATACGTTTAAGGTGCTTATGCTGGTGATCCTTGTTCTGCTTCTGCTGATACCGCTGAGCATGATCCGGGGACTGGTGAATGAGCGGGGCAGGACCGCCGCATCCGCGGAATCGGACATTATGGAGGCCTGGGGGAAGGAGCTGATCCAGGCGGGGCCCATCATAACCATTCCCGGTACAAAAACCGAAGAGCTTATCACCCGGACAGAAAAGGAAGGTGAAAGGGCGGAGATTATACGGACCCCCTTTACGCTGGTAATAAGCCCCAAGCGGCTGAACATTGACGCGGTCTTCAAAACCGAAGTACGCCGGCGGGGTATTTTTTCAGTACCCCTCTTTTACGGTACCCTTACCCTGAGCGGCAGTTTTGATCCCACCGCGGCCGTATCGGCCCTGCTTTCCAACGAAAGCGTTTCCGCAGACCAGGCGGAACTGGTGATTGCCCTTTCCAGCCAGAAGGGAATTCGAAAAATCGACGCCTCGGGCTGGGGGGATGACGAACTCTTTTTCCAGCCCGGCAACCGGGGACATAATCTGTTCAATTACAGCCGGGGCTACACCCAGCGAACCGGCAGCAGCGGCATCTATGCGGCCCTGCCCTCGCTTAAAACAGACGGGGAGACGGAATTTAACATCAGCATAGAAATTCAGGGGGGTCAGTTGATACGGGTACTGCCCGTGGCTCAGGATACCCATGTAAGTATTGCCTCCGACTGGCCCTCCCCCTCGTTCCAGGGCGCTTTTTTACCCAACGAATCTGCGATGGATGATACCGGATTTTCCGCGTCCTGGGATATCAGCTACCTGAGCCGGGATATACCGCTTTTCTTTACAAAATACAACCGGAACGACTATGAATACGAAGGATCGCTTTTTGGGGTCAATTTTTTTCGCAGTATTGATACCTATGCCCTCAATACCAGGGCGGTTAAATATGCGGTTCTTTTTCTGATTGTTCCCTTTCTTACCCTGTTCCTGCTGGAAATATTCACCAAACGGCGCATCCATCCGGTGCCCTACCTGCTTTCCGGCATTGGGAACGCGGTTTTTTATCTGCTGCTGCTCTCCCTGTCCGAGCAGATACCCTTTTACGCGGCCTACCTTATTGCCGCCCTGGCAGTAACGATTATGCTGACTCTCTATTCCCGTTCCCTGCTGCCCTCGTGGAATAAAAGCTGGTACATGGGGCTGGTAGTAACGCTGTCATATATTCTCCTCTATGCCGTATTAAATGCCGAATCGTATGCCCTGCTTATCGGCTCTGTCGGGACCTTCTTTGTCATCGCCCTGGTCATGTTCCTTACCCGCAGGCTGGAATGGTATGGCCGGGAAGATTAATTGCAGGAAGAAGATTAATTACAGGAAACGGAGTTCCCCGGCCTGCCATGAGTAAAGATGATTACGGCCGTACTCCCTGGGGCAGTTGGTTCCTGGAAGTTCTGGACAGCTATGACATGGGGGAACGGCTTAACCGGGGCAGGCGTTATGCCAACGCGGGAAAGGTTCTGTCCCTTTCGATAAAGGACCGGCGGGTAAGCGCCAAGGTAAGGGGCAGTTACCGGCCCTCGTACACAGTAGTTATTGATTTTCCCGAACTCAAGGAAAAGGCGCAGGTCCTGGAGCTTATTGAAGAAGATCCGGCGCTGCTGGCCCAAATTGCCGCGGGGGAACTACCGGAAGCCTTTTTAAAAAAACTGAAACGATCCGGCCTTAACCTTATCCCAAACCGCTGGCGCGACATGGTCCGTGCCTGTAGCTGCCCCGACTATGGGGACCCCTGCAAGCACATGGCTGCGGTTTACTATGTCCTTGCCAAGGAAGTGGATACGGACCCCCACCTGCTTTTCCGGCTCCGGGGCATCGATCTGTCCGAATTAAGCCGGCGCTACGGCGGAACTCTGGAACGGGAGATTGCCGCCCCCTTTCAAATAACGGCGGCCCCCGTAAAGAAAAACACTTCCGCAGGGAAAGGCTCCGCAGGGAAAAGCGCCCCCGGTGATCTGCCCGGCGCGGGGGAACCGCGGCCGGCCCCGGTAATCCCGGAAATTCCCCACTGCGGGGAACTGATCTGCTCCCTGCTCCCCCCTTCCCCTCCCTTTTGCGAGCGGGACTTTGCGATACTAATGGCGGAGTTCTACCACCATGCCGCCCGGTTCATCCCCTGGTCCGCCCGGTGGGAAAACGAAGACGATGAGCATACATGGTCCCGTTCCCGCTGGACCGTAGAGTGCTTCCGCCCCAGGCCGGGGGCCCAGGTTTTTCTGATCCGGGAAGACCCCCGGGGAGAAAAGACCCGGCTGACTCTGTTTGAAGCATTTCTGCGGTTTCGCAGTTTTTCTAACGATGACGGAACAGACGGCTATGCGTTTCTTTTTTATCTTTTCAAATTCCTCAACCTGATCTGCTCTGCGGGGGCGTTGATTCCCTGCGTCTATTCTGCCGAAGGCAAACTCAAAATAATCTGGCAGCCCTTTGAAAGGCTGCCCCAGATAGGAACCGCCCTTTCCGCCATTGCAGCCCTGGGGGAAAACATGCTGGCCCTGCCGGGGCGGGGAAAGTCAAAAAGCCCGGTATACGCCGACGGCCGGAGCGCGGCTCAGCTTATCTCATCGGCCCTTCTGGGTGAATGGGTCAGGCAGAGCGATTTCAGCCCCAAGGGGATGGCGGTAAAAGAACTTTCGGATATCTTTTTCCGGGAGAAAGAAACAGCGGTAGATTCCCCTGCCCTGCGGAGTCTTCCCCTTGCCATCGACCGCTGGCTTTCGGTCCTCCATACCGATTTTAACGCCTGCCGTTACCGCTTTACCGTCAAGCCCGCGGCCGGGGGAAAGGCCGGAACGGGCGCGGGCAAAGAAAAAGAACCGGACAGGGGGGACTCGGCCTTTGTCCTTTCCGTAGATGCGGCCCTAAAACCGCAGGGAGATAAAGGCGGGGAGGCGGGAAAGACCCGGTACATTCCCCTTAAAGACCTGGCCCGGAGTTCCGCCGGTATCGCCGCTCTTAAGGCCCCTACGGCCCTGTCCAACTACCTGCCCGAAATACGGGCCCTTTTTTCCCGCAAAGATATACGGCTTGGCGAAGAGCGGCTCATCGGATTCCTCGACACCGGCGCAGAGCTTTTAAGCCGCCTGGGGATCGAAGTGATACTCCCCAAAAGCCTCCACCGGGAACTTAAGCCCCGGCTGGTAATCCAGGCGGAGGGCGCGCAGAAGACCGGCGGCTCCCTGATGCATTATTTCAACCTCGATTCCCTTCTGGACTGGAGCTGGCAGATCGCCATTGGGGATGAGGTTATCTCCGGCGAAGAATTCGCCGCCCTGCTTAAGGGGAAAAGCCGGCTGATAAAATTCCGGGACAGCTTTGTCCTGGTAGACCCCGCGGAACTTTCCCGGCTCCTCAAGAAAAGCAGGGAAGCCCCGCCCGGCATCAACGAATTTCTTAAATCCCATTTTGCGGGAAACAGCGTCCTTTCCTTCGATGCGGAAAAAACCATCGAACAACTCTTCGAGGAAAAAAACTTTGCCGTACCGCCGAATCTTGCAGCATCTCTGCGGCCCTATCAGGAGCGGGGTTACAACTGGATCTGCTCCCTTCTTCACGCGGGTTTTGGCTGTGTCCTGGCAGACGATATGGGACTGGGAAAAACCGTTCAGGCCATAGCAGTATTACTGCACCTGAAGGCCGGCGGCCTTCTTGGGGAGGGGGCCCTGATAGTTGCCCCCGCGGCATTGCTGGAAAACTGGGAACGGGAATTTTCCCGTTTTTCCCCGGACCTTGCGGTGTCCCGCTACCACGGACCGGGCCGGAACATCGACAGTAAAGGTGATGTGTTTCTTACCACCTATCAGACCGCTTCCCGGGATCGGGAAAAGCTGATCAAACACCGGTTTTCCATCCTTGTGGCCGACGAAGCCCACCTTATGAAAAACGCCGCCACCGCGGGGGCAAAGACCCTTAAGGAACTGCAATCCAACTGCCGCCTGGCCCTGTCGGGGACCCCCGTAGAAAACCGCCTGGAAGACATGCGCTCCCTTTTCGATTTTGTCCTCCCCGGTTATCTGGGGACCGCCGCCGAATTCAAAGAAGCCTACCGGGTTCCCATAGAAGTAATGCGGAACAGGGAAAAGGCGGAACTCCTCAGGAAGATCACCGCCCCCTTCCTCCTCCGGCGGCTTAAAACCGACAAAACCGTTATCGCGGATCTGCCGGAAAAGATCACTATTAACGAGTACGCGGGGCTGGAAAAGGACCAACTGGCCCTCTACGAAACCGTGGTAAGCCATACCATGAAACGCTCAGCAAAACTGGAAGACCCCCGCGAACGCTCGGCCCTGGTACTGCAGCTTCTTACTTCCCTTAAACAGATCTGCGATCATCCCCGGGTATTCGACAAAGAAAGCCCCGCGGTATCAAAACTTTCGGGCAAAGCAATGCTGCTCCTTACCCTTCTGCAGGAGATTATTGACAACCGGGAAAAAGTTCTTATCTTCAGCCAGTATGTAGAAACACTGCACTGTCTGGAGACGATCATCGGCAACGAACTGGGGGAGCCCTCCCTGCTCTACCACGGCGGCCTGGGACAAAAACAGCGCAGCAATACTGTCGATGCCTTCCAAAACGATCCCTCCCGGCGGATCCTCCTTATCAGCCTTAAAGCCGGCGGGCTGGGCCTTAACCTTACCGGCGCCAGCCGGGTCATCCACTACGATCTTTGGTACAACCCCGCAGTGGAAAACCAGGCCACCGACCGGGCCTTCCGCATCGGCCAGAAACAAAACGTCTTCGTCCACCGGTTTATCACCAGGAACAGCTTCGAGGAAAAAATCGATCAGATGCTGGGCGCCAAACGGGAACTCGCGGACATGACCGTTTCCTCCGGGGAATCGTGGCTTTCCCGCATGAGCCACGCGGAACTGCGGGAACTCTTTACCCGGAGCACATAGAATCTTTTGTTTTTTTGGGCGCATCCGGCCTGCGGCCGGACCGGGCTATCCGCTCCAATAAAAAACCCTGACGGGTTTTTTATTCCGCTTCTATCCCTTGCGCTTCGCTGGGTGCGGA
>JAISFT010000207.1 GCA_031263435.1 Treponema sp.
TTCCTTGCCTCAAAACGGGGGGAACTGGAAAAATTGGGGGTCCTTATTGAAGAAGCAGGGGCCGGCCGCTGGCAGATCACCGCGCTCCCCGAAGCCTGGCAGCTTTCCGACAGCGAAACCCTGGAAGCCCTGCGGGAACTGCAAAATGCCGGGGAAAACATGGCCGAACGCTGGGCCGCCACCCTTTCCTGCCACCGGGCCGTCAAGGACGGG
Organism: Treponema sp.; assembly: GCA_031263435.1. The sequence goes on from JAISFT010000207.1 coordinate 214, forward strand.
GACTACCTGGACGACATAAGCGCCCGCGCCCTGGCGGAGGCCGCCCTGGCCCTGCCCGTCCCCCGCTGCCCCCACGGCCGGCCCCTGTGGGTAGAAATCAGCCGGGCCGAACTTTACCGGGGGGTCCGGCGGACCTGAACCGGTAATTCTCAGTTTCAAATAAATGATTCTTCAACCACTAAAATCCGGCACATTAGCCTTAATGTGCCGGATTTTTCCCAAATCTCCTCTGGTTAGCCGGTAATACTCAGTTTTACTGATGCAAAAGGACGCCCCTCCCAACAGTCTAAACTTGACCTACCCCAACGTGTCGGCGGGGGCGGGGGAAAGCAGTTATTTTTGTAGAAAGCTGTGAATCTTCTCCACAATTGTTGTGGCGGGGGAGTGCAAGGGCCGGGGTAAGCCCCCGGGAAACATTTGGAATTCCCTGCCGTAGCGTATCAAAGATAGCGGAGGCAGGCTCTACAAGCGTTTCCCGGGGGCTTACCCCGGCCCTTGCACTCCCCCGCCACATGGGAATAGCGGAGGCAGACTCTACAAGCGTTTTATCGGGATTTCCCCCCGCCCCGCCGGAACACACTGTTCTATAGGTCAAGTTTAACCTACAGTCTGCGGCGTCCTTTCGCTTCTTGCAAACCCGAAAATTACTGGTTCTTACCGCCGGAATTTCAGGGTTTCCAGCGACGAATCCCCCCGGGTAAAGGAGAACCACAGTTCCCTGGCGGTATTCTCCCGTAACAGCCGGTAGAAACTCTGCAGATCCCGCACCTGCTCACCGTTAATGCCGGTAATCAGGTCCCCCCGCCTCAGGCCGATCACCTCCGCGGGGCTGTCCGCCAGAATCTGGATGGCAATAAGGCCCCGGACATTGTTTTCCAGGCTAAAGGCGCTGCGGACCTGATCGGTAACGGGCATCACCACAACCCCGGGCCACAGCTTCTTGTTGTTGGCCGCCACCTCATCGGTCCGGGCCTCGATGCGGACCCGAAGCTCCTGGACCGCGCCCCCGCGGATCACCGTAAAGGTAGCCTGGTCCCCGGCCCGCAGATCCCCCACCATCCGGGAAAGAGTCGTAGAATCCCGGGCTTCCCTGCCGTCCACATGGGTAATAAAATCGCCGGGCTTAATGCCCCCCTTGTCCGCAGGGGAGTCGATAAAGACCTGGGAAGCCAGCGCCCCCCGCTTCCCCTCCGCGGACAGGGCCGAAAGAATCTCCCGGTCAGGATCGGTCAACGAAACCCCCAGCCAGCCGTAAATGGCGCTGCCGGAGTTGATAAAGTCATCAATGGCCCGCTTGGCATTGTTGATGGGAATGGCAAAGCCCAGACCCACGGAACCGCCGCTGGAACTGTTGCTGGCGATCCAGGTGTTAATGCCAATCACCTCCCCACGGATATTCACCAGGGCCCCCCCGGAATTCCCCGAGTTGATAGAGGTATCGGTCTGGATAAAATCGTTGATATTCCCCGCGGGGCCCCCTGTGCGGCCCACCGCGCTGACAATCCCCATCGTTACCGAGGACATAAAGCCTAGGGGGTTCCCCACGGCAATGGCCCAATCCCCCACCCGCACCGCGTCGGAATCCCCCAGCACGGCCACGGGAAGCCGGTCATTGGTTTTGATAGACACCATCGCAAGGTCCTTGCGATCATCCCGGCCCACCAGTTCCGCGGGGTATTCGGTCCCGTCGGAGGCTACCAGGGAAATTTCCGCGGCCCCCTCCACCACATGGTTATTGGTAAGGATATAGTAGGTGTCCCGGTCATGGCGTACCACAATCCCCGATCCCATACCCTGGGATCGGTACTCCCGCTCCTGGCCCCGGGAATCCGGCGTCCCCTCCTGGGGGCCAAAGAAAAATTCCCAGGGAATACCGGGGTAGTTGGGGACCTGCTGCCGGCGGACCGACACCGTTTTAATCTCCACCACCGAAGGCAGCACCTTGTCCGCCACAGAACGGAACGCGGTCTGGAGCCCTTCGGCCGTTTCCAGGGCGCTTTCCGGAATAATTACCGGGGTTTCTTCCGCCAGAACAACCTTGTTGGACCGGGGGGTAGAACAGGAAAACGAAAGAAAGGCCAGGGAAAACCCAAAAATGATCCCCACCAGGACCAGATTAAAGACAAACAGATTCTTCGAAGACAATTTTTGCGTAATATTCATCGCCGCACTCTCCATAACTCAGATTTATTATAATGCAGGGCCCCAATCTCATATTAATAATAATAAAATCCCGGCAAAAGTTACAATCAAATACCCAAAGTACTTTCAAAACTCTCCGCAGCCGGAACCGGGTCCCCCAGCGGGTCCGTCAAAATTTCCGTATGATCCCCAAAAATCGCCACCGTATGCTCCCAATGGGCGGAAACCTTGTCATCCCCGGTAACCACCGTCCAGCCGTCTTCCAGAATCTCCACATCCCCCGTACCCAGGTTGATCATCGGCTCTATGGCGATTACCATGCCGGCGCTCATCCGGGGATTGGGGCCGTGGGGGTAGTTGGGAACCTGGGGATCCTCGTGAAGCTCCAGCCCCACCCCGTGGCCGCCGAACTGGTGTACCACCCCGTAGTTCCCCAGTTTGGCCCGGGCGCTGACGGCCCGGGCAATCTGGAGCAGCCGGTCCCCGGCCTTTGCCGCGGCAATCCCCCGGTAAAGACAGTCCCGGGTGGCCGTATTCAGCGCGTGGATCTCCGCGGCCACCTTCCCCGCCTCCACCGTTACCGCCTGGTCGCTGATAAAGCCCTCCAGATCGATACCGGCGTCCAGGGAAACCAGGTCCCCCTCCCGGATCCTCCGCTTGCCGGGGATGCCGTGGATAACCTCGTTGTTGATGGAGATACAGAGGGCCGCCGGAAAGGGGTTCTTCCGGGGACCATAGCCCAGAAACGCCGGCTTACCCCCGGCCTTCCTGATCCAGTCCCGGGCCCAGCGGTCCAGATCAATGGTCTGGACCCCGGGCTTTACCAGGGGCATCAATTCCCGGTACATCGCGGAAAGGAGCTTGCAGGATCGGCGGATTCCGTCGATCTGCTTTTCGGTTTTAAGACGAATCACAACAGCCCCCTCAGACCCGTAATTTTTGCCGGAGCCGGGCGGCATTGGGAAGCCCCGGATCCCGCCGCAGCGCCTCCCGGATAATGGACTGGGCGGCAGCCTCATCCCCCATCTTCAACAGAGTTTCCGCCATCGAACGCAGCCAGCGGGCCTCGTCCCGGGGGGAAAACCCCAGTTCCAGCAGAGTCTCCAGGCAGTCAACCCACAGCTCATCCCCCACCCCGGCCCGTAAGCGCAGCCGCACCAGCTCCTTCAGAAAACCCTCAATATCGTCCATAAAGTGCTTAAAATAGGGCCGCCGCCGTTCCTCCCGGACCAGGGCGATCAGCAGTTCAAAGGCCTCGTAGCAGCGGTCCCGCCTGTCCAGCTCCTCCGCCAAAAGGTACACACAGTCCATCCAGTCTTCCCGGTCCAGGTAACGTTCCAGCGGAAAACCCAAAGCCCCGGAACGATCCCACACCGCCAGGGCCGCGTCTTCTTCCAGGTGGAGCAGTTCAAAAAATACCAGCTTGGCCCGGCTTGCCGGATCATCGGACCGTTCCCGCAGCCAGGAACGGTAATCAAAATCAACTTTTTTGATAAACCGGCTGTAGGCCCGGTCATATTCATAGCGGCGGTCCCGGTCGGAAAGCACCTCGTAGGCGGTAAGGAGCTTCCGCATCTCCCCCTCCGCTTCCTTTCCCGCAATGTCGGGGTGCAGCCGCTTGGCCTTGTCCCGAAAGGCCCGCTTAATCTCCTGAGTAGAGGCACTCTCCCGAACCTCCAGGACAGTGTAGTAATTGGTCATGAAAAAACACCGCCCGACAGGCGGTTTTTTGGCGTTTTAAGAGCGATGCGCAGCAAACCCCTAGGCCCCAATGCGCTTTCCCAGGGCTTCCGCGTGGGCCGGATTCAGCAGTATATCGCTCCAGTTCACCCGCATCCCCTCTTTTTCCATAGCCTTCATCACATTAAACAGAGTCCTGCCGGTAAAAAGCCCCGATTTTTTTACAAAGGCGGCGCTGCGCTTCCCCCCCAGACCGCTCCCCGCCCCAAGAACCTTGGCCAGGGCATCGGGAAGCTTGCCGGAAAAATACCCAATAGACTGGGCCACCACCACAAGGTACTCGTAACCGGGAAGCCGCATCCCGTCCTCGGTCCAGGCGTCAATCACATCCACCCGGTGCCCCATGGATTCCATACCCTTCGCCAGGGCGCTGACATAAGCGGGAACCCCCTCCCGCTGCCGCGGCGCACTTACAATCGCAATCCTCATACCATTTTCCCTGCCTTAGGCCTGCTTATAAATTTGATCGATCCCCGGTTCCTTAACCAGCAGCACAGAACATTTGGCGCTTACCATAATTTCCCGGTGATTATGACTGATAATATCCCGGGCGCTCCGGTCCTTCTCCCAGCCGCCCAGAACAATAAGATCCGCCTTTTTGTCCTCCGCGACCGTCAAAATCTCCGTGTACACCGCCCCCCGGCGGATCTCCCGCTCTATCCTGACCCCCTTGGCCCGGGCCAGCTCCTCCACAAAGGAAAGGTACCGCTCCCCGTTAGCCTCCAGACTCCGCTCGTAGTCCTGGCTCTCCTCCTGGATAAAGATCTTACTCAGCGTAAGCTGCCGGATAGTAGCCGTATCCACCACATAGACAGCCGTCATCTTGCAGCGGTAAAGCTTGGACATCACAATAGCGTATTTGGCAGCCAGAATCGAAGCGTCCGAACCGGTAATAACCGCAACGATGTGAGAAATAACAGGCTTTGTCATTCGGCACCGGCCTTCCTTTTCAACAATTTACTGGTAAAAAACGAATCCCGGTCCCTCTCTTCCAGGGCCGCCTCAATATAGGCCTTGGTTTCCCTGGCATTGGGAATAACCATCTTTTCCAGTGCATTCACACGCCGCTGAGTCTTCCGCAGCTCCCGGGCAAGCCGCCAGGCAATAGTCCTCACCGCCGCCAGCCCCGTACAGATCTTAAGCAGTTGGAAAAATTCTAGCACAGTTTCATCACATTCGGCAAACGAATTCGCCGGAGAGTATTTAAGTTCAGCCCCCGGCATCTGTATCTCCAGACCCGGCAGAGTCATCCCCGCGGCCGTCACCCGCTTTTCCTGCAGCTCAAAACGGTAATGAATATCCCGGGAAAGCCGGTCCGCCCGCTCCCGGCCCACCGCAATCAGCATCCGCTTCAAAGCCGGATACGCCGTAGCCGCCCTGGCGTCCAGGTCCCGTTCCAGCAGCTTCACCTGCTCCACCTGCTGCATCAGCTCCATCACCAGCAGCTCCCGCTTCTGTTCCAGCAGGTCATACCCCTCCTCCGCCGTAGCAAGCCGCTCCTTTACACGGATAAGGTTACTCTTGGTAGGGGCCACCGCTTCCCGGGCCATGGAAACTCCTCGTAGACATTGAAGTACCTCGAAGCTCCCCCAAAACCTCAGCCTTTGGAAAAGCCCCATTTTCTATAGATTAACAAAGATCCGTAATTTTTAACAGACCCGCGGAGCAGCCCCCCGTTGTTTGTGGGGGGAAGTCTCCCCCCTCGGCCCAGCCCCGTAACCGGGTCTTGGCCTACCCCCCTCTCCTGGGGGCACAGACAGTGCCGCTGCGGCCCCCAAACCCCCGCCATGCCGCCGGGGCAGCAAGGGCCGCCCTCCGCCGGACCCCGGCCGGATAATCTTCGGGAAACAGCCGTACAGGGAAGCGGCCAACGAACTTACCAAGGCGTGGAATACCGGGCACACGGAGAACATAGCCACCATTCATGCCGACAGCCGTGCCCCCATGCTGGCCAAAACCGTACAAATGGGGTATAGTTAGTTCATCGGAGAAGATCATGGGAACAAAGGTTAAGCCGGTACAGCCGACAGAGATAAAAGACAAGAAAATCATCCGGGAAATCATTGCCCAGATCCGCCAACCCATATCGCCGGAAGCGAAGAAACGGCACGAAGAAGAAGAAAGGCATATCAGGAAATTTTTCAAGTAACAAAAATATGCCAATTACATTCAGCAGACTAAGCGGCAGCAAGGATTTTCGTCTTGAACCCTTATCTCCGTCCGTGCCTCTCACGGATTTTTTTTGTTCCGTAGACGAATACAATGTGTATCTTTATGAGGATGCGTTACGCTCCCGGAATGATCATATTGCCCTTACCTGGCTTTTACGTGAGCGGTCTACCGGGGAAATAGCGGCATATATGTCCCTTATCGCGGATGCGATCAAGCTTTCGATTGCCGAAAAAGAACTGCATAATCTCAACTA
>JAISFT010000004.1 GCA_031263435.1 Treponema sp.
GGGAAGCGGATATCCTGGGGGTACTGTTCCTCCCCGGCATGGTAAAGCTCAATGGCCCGCTCCCAGTACTCCGAGTATTCCGCTGCCTGGGCCTCCTCCATCAGGGCCAGGGCAGAATCAGCGGCGCCCGGCAGACCGGGCTCCCGGTTCTGGGCGCCGGCCTGCGGGGTTCCCAGGGAACAGACAAGGACCAGCAGGATAAGATTTTTCCCCGGCGTGCCATGCGTGCCCGAAGATCTGCGCCCCCGCCAGGGCAGGAGGCAGGCCGCCGGAGCGGCAACACCGGCAAGAATTCGCCGCCACAGGGGTGTTGCCCGCCTGTAGGCCGCCGCAAATTCAAACCAGCTTGTTTTTATCATGGTAAGATCCTCCGCTCCAAAATCCGGGGCAAAACGGGCGGCGGTCTTCCACCGGTAAAGCCCGTAGACCGGGGAACTATCCGGGGAGAGCGCGCCGGGGATTTCCCGGAACAGGCGGTCGATCTGCCGGGCCCACTCCGCCTCTCCGCTGCCTTTGGGCCGCCGCAGCCCCGCCAGGCGGAGCAGGTGCAGGGCCCGGCCCCAGGTTTGTACGGCCCTTTTCCGTTCCCCCCGGACAAGGCAGCAGGCCAAAAAGGGCCCCAGTCGAAAGAGGGCGAGGAACAGGATCAGGGCGCAGACCAGAACCGCCGTCCAGTACTTTTGGACCGTCTCCGCAAAGCCGGTCCCTGGGGAAAGACGGGGCTCCTCTTCCGCCATATCCGGTCCTTCCCGGGGCCGCAGGGAATTCAGGTTCCCAAAGATCTCCCGCATCAGGCGTTCAAAAAGTTCCTGGGGTACCCCCGCGGAGATGCGGAATTCTTCCCCCTCCGCCAGATTATTCGTGGTGGGATCGTATTCGATCCAGCCATAACCGGGGAACCAGACCTCTACCCAGGCGTGGGCCATGTCGGAGCGGATGGGGTAATAGTCGAAGGTATTGGTCGCGGGGTCCAGGAAGAAACCGGCCCCAACACGGGCGGGGATGCCCAGGGAACGGAGCAGCAGGGCGAAGGAAAAGGCAAAATACGAACAATAGCCCTTCTTCGAAACAAAGAGAAAATGGTTTAACTGATCCCCGTCCGGGGCTATCCCGGCCCGCAGGCTGTAACGGTAATCCCCAAATTTAAGCCACTCGTAGATCGACTGTACCCGGTCCCAGTAGTTTTCCAGCCCCCCGCTGATATCTTCCGCATAGGAGCGGAGCCGCTGGTCGCCGCCGTATTCGGTATAGAGCCGGTACTCAGCCTCCCCCATTTCCAGCGCCGCCGCCGAAGGGGGCCAGAGTTCCAGGTTGATAAGCTCGATGGGGATAACATTACTGGTGATGCTGCTTACCGCGTAGACTGAGCTGAAGGAGGATGCGTCCCAGTCCTCGTAGGGGACCACCTGAACAGGCTGATTCATGCCGATAAAAGCCCGGGAATCGAAATTCACCAGGTAGTATTCCTGATTGACAATCCGGGTGGCCCGCAGTTTTTCCGCGGCCTCCAGGCCGGGCAGGGTCATGGTCCGATCCGGCAGGCGCTCGGGGTGATCCCGGCCGTCAACATCGTCCAGGCGGAAAAAGCCCTGCCCCTTGTTGTAACCGGACAGCACATAGCGGCGCAGCAGGATATGGGTGTCGCCGGGATCCTTTTTCATGATCAGCACCAGATCGTCGCTCATGCTGATCTGGCTTTCGAGCTTGAGGATCTTTGAAAAATCCAGGCTGAACAGGTTGGGGGCCAGGAGGCCGCCGCCCTGTTCCACGGCCTTTTCCTGGGAGGGCCCGATAAAGAGGACGCTTCCCAGGACCACCAGGAACAAGAGCAGCACGGCGGCGCTGGTCCGTTCCCCCCGGCGCAGCCGGTATTCCACCGGCAGGGTCCGGATCAGGGCGGCCAGTTCCAAAAAGCCGATGATCCCAAAAACGGCGATCATCACCACCGGCCAGCGGTACAGGCCGACGGCGCTGGTATGGGCAAGGCTGTAGGTCAACAGGAGGATGAGCAGGTCCACCCCGCAGCTTGCCCTGAGGAATCGCCGGGAAGCGGCGGAGAAAAAAACGCTTAGGGCCGTCCAGTAATAGGGAACCAGGAACACAAAGACATTGCGGTCATAGTCCAAGAGCAGGCCGTCCAGAATGGGGGCTATTCCCAGGGAATTGGACCCCATTCCGCGGAGGCCGGGAACAAAAATCCGGGGCAGGGCGATAAGAAAACGCAGGACCCAAGGCAAAAGGGCCAGAATCAGGAGGCTGCGGAGGGGGCGGAGGCGGCGTAGAGGGCCCTTCCCCCGCCGGCGGAGTACAAGCAGGACGGGGGCCAGAAACCCCGCCCCCAGGGCCGCGGCAAATACCGGCAGATCCGCCAGATCACCGGCCAGGAGGGCCAGTTGGAACAGGATAAGGAAAAGGGCGCCGGAACGCAGGGCCGCAGGCCAGGCCAGGGCGATCTTCACGACCGGGCCCCCTGCCCTGTTCCGGCGGCGTATCCTGCGTCCGTGGCGTATTCAGTACCGGCGGAAGGTTCCGCGTTGGCAGGATATTCCAGCCCCAGGGCCCGGGCGCGGAGGGCGTTCCGGGACCCGTAGAGGCGGGCGCAGGTTTCCGCGGTCTCCCGCAGGGAGACCTCCCGCAGCCCCGCCTTTCGCGGGGAGGCCGGCCCGTCTTCCGGGCGCCCGGTTTCGGAATAATAAAGGAAGATGATGTCGCAGGGCGGAGAGGCGGCCTCCCCACCGGCCCGGCGGCTGAGGAACCGGTCCAAAGCGCTTGCCCCGCCGGTGGTCCGGGGCAGGGCCAGGATGAAGGTCCCCCGATCCGCGGCCAGGGGAAGCTCCTGCATACCGTTGTCCGCCATCCGCTGTTTTCCCTGCCTCTTTCGGTCCCGGTCCTTCCGTCCTGGCAACGGCGGGACCGGCACGGCCGGCAACGACGAGGCCGGCACGGGCAGGGCCGCGGGCCAGGCCAGGGCCTCCCCAAGTTCCGCCGCATCCCCGCCCCGGATCTTCCCGCCGGTGCAGCCGATCAGTACATCCATACCCCGGCCGGCAAGGTCCAGGGCCATCGTCAAAGCCTGGGTGCAGAGCAGATCCACCGCCTGCCGCCCCGCTGCGGGCCGGTAGAGCAGAGTGTCGGTCTCCGTGTCCACCAGGATGAGGAGCCGGGAGCGGGGCGGGGGTTCGGTTTCACCTTCCCGGACGAACAGGGAGTTGGAGGGGCCGTGGCTGTAGAGCTTCCAGTTGATCCGCCGGGGATCATCCCCCGGAATATAGGGCCGGTGATCGACAAGATCGTCGCTGCGCCGGTAATGGGGACCGCTGTGCTGCTCCCGGCCGCCGGGCCGGGGCTGCACCGGGATCGATTCTTCCGCGGGCCGGGGGCCTGCCAGGACCCGGACCTCATCCCCCTGGTACAGGGGCCAGAAAAAGTCGAAGATGCCGAAGGCGTCGAATACCGAAAATTCATCCGCGGTTGAATAGTAAGCCCCCCGCAGGGGTATGGTCAGCGGGAGGTCCTGCAGGCCGGGATCGAAGACATGCTCCACCCGGCGGCCGTCCCTGGTTTCCAGACACAGGCGGTAGCGGACCAGAATCCCCGGAACCCGGAAAAAACGGGGCCCCGGACGGCGGACAAGCTCCACCACCGTCCCCGCGGCAATGCTCCGGGGACTGATCTGCACCTGGATTCCCAGGGCCCCCTTCCGGTAAACAAGGGCGATAACAAAGCCCAGAACCAGGCAGTAAGTCCACACGGAGAGGAGAATCACCCCCAAAAGGGTCAGAACCAGTTCCTGCCGCAGGTTCCCCACCGTCAGGGCAGCGGCAGTAATGACCAGGAGAAAAAACCCGGAGGGGGACAGCCGCATCCGGGGCAGGAGCGGAGGCGATTGTATGGAACGGGAACCCCCCGCGGTCACGGAAGGGCTCAGGTCCCCCTGTCCGGAGATCGGTCCCGCCAGGGCCGGGGATTCCGCTTCTGCCATAGGGGGAGCATAACACAGAAGCCAGGACAGGAGGAGGGGGCGGTCACGTTAATTTGGTGCCTGGCACCATCCACTTATTCCCCGCCGGATTCGGACAATACGCTTTTTTAGGCCGCGCCCGGAACTGGACAAAACAGCCGCAGTAGGCGCAGAGTACCCCTTCCCGCAGGCCCGCGCAGGCGGAACACCGCGCGAGACGCGCCTTGTAAACAGCGGCATCGGCGCAAAGGGACGGGGCCAGGGGAACGGCCGCCGCTATTTCGGCGGCCGTTCCCGGTGTGACGATTCCGGCTTCCCTTTCGCAGCGCGGGCACGGCCGTTCCGGTAAGGTCAATCGAGCTCCAGGGTAACGACAGACTTAGGCGGAAGATCGACGGTAACAACACCGCCTGAAACCACAGCCTCTGAAAAGTCTTTCAGCATTACAGCATCGGGTTTTTCAAAGGTGTTGTGATCCTGGAGTTTTTCGGATGTGATGATCTGCCCTTTTACTTTTACCGAAGGGCTTACCACACAGCCGCGCAGCTCAATTTTTACGCTTTGTTCCTTTACCGGATCAATGTTGGTAAGGGACAAGTGGATTTTGCCGTTGTCGTCCAGGGACGCGCTGGCGCTGAGGGCGGGAACACTGCCCGATGTTTCACTTTCCACATAGACCGGCAGCTTTACCGCGTCCTGGTGAACCTTGTACATATCGAAGGCATGATAGGTCGGCGTCAGAACTATCCTGGGCCCCTCGGTCAGGATCACACTCTGAAGCACATTGATAGTCTGGGCGATATTCGCCATAAAGACCCGCTCGGCGTAGTTATTGAAGATGTTGAAATGGATCCCCGCCACCAGGGCATCCCTCAGACTGTTCTGTTGGTAGAGGAACGCCGGATTGGTTCCCGGTTCCACATCGTACCAGGTTCCCCACTCGTCAACAACAAGACCAATTCTGCGTTTCGGATCGAATTCGTCCATAATGGCGCCATGTTTGCGGATGAGTTCATCGGTATGATAAGCCCTCTGCATGGTGAGGTACCAGTCGTTCTCGGAAAATTCCGTGGCCGATCCCTTTTTTGCCCAGTCACCGGGAACCGTGTACCAGTGGACGGAAAGGCCGTCCATATACTTGCATGCTTTTTCCATCAACACCCGGGTCCAGTTATAGTCGGTCCCGTTGCTTCCGCAGGCAATCTTGTAAAGCCGGGCGTCCCCATAGTTCCGGGTATAAGTTATGTAGCGGCGGTAGTTGTCCGCATAGAACTCAGGCGTCATCTGGCCGCCACAACCCCAGCTTTCATTCCCGATACCCCAGAAACGAACCTTCCAGGGATCGGCGCGGCCATTCTTTCCGCGCAGATCCGCCATGGGGCTTTCCCCGCCAAAGTTGCAGTACTCCACCCACTGGGCAAGTTCCCGTACCGTACCGCTTCCCACATTGCCGCAGATGTAGGGTTCGCAACGCGGCCCCCCCGGCCCGGAAAGCTGTTCGCAGAGGTCGAGGAACTCATGGGTACCAAAACTGTTATCCTCGGTAACACCGCCCCAACTGGCGTTGACCATCTTGGGCCGCTCCGGGCGGGGGCCTATACCATCCTCCCAGTGGTAGTCGTCGGCAAAACAGCCGCCGGGCCAGCGGAGGTTGGGTATCCTGATATGCCGCAGGGCGGCGGCCACGTCGTTCCGAATCCCCCGGGTATTGGGTATGGAAGCCGCCGCCTCCGGGTCGTTTCCCACCCAATAACCGCCGTAAATACAGCGGCCCAAATGCTCGGAAAAATGGCCGTAAATGTGACGGCTGATCTTAACATCGCCGTCCTGGGTTTTCACTATGATTCTGTTCATGACCTGCTCCTTGTGGGTATAA
>JAISFT010000009.1 GCA_031263435.1 Treponema sp.
GCCCGGGCCAGCTTGATACAGAGGGCCTCCAGGGCCCCGGCAAAGAGGGCGTAACCGGGGCCCTCGGCGTCTATCGGGGCGTTCCCCGCCTCCCCATTTGCCATGATGAGGACCGTATCGTTGGTAGAGGTATCCCCGTCCACAGTAACCCGGTTAAAGGATCGCCCCACCGCCTGGCGCAGGGCCCGGTCCAGCAATTCCCGGCGTATCACCGCATCGGTAGTAATAAAGCAGAGCATGGTACCCATATTGGGGTGAATCATCCCCGATCCCTTGACCATAGCCCCTATACGCACCGCCTTGCCGTCAATTTCCACTTCCACCGCCCCGGCCTTTTTCCGGGTATCGGTAGTCATAATCGCCTCCAGGGCAGCCTCGTGGCCCGCGGCATCGGGACGGAGACTGTCCGCCAGGGAACTGATGCTGCTCTCAATGGCGGCAATGGGCAGGGGCACGCCGATAATCCCGGTGGAGGCCACCGCCACCTCTTTGGCGTTGATGGCGAACTCCCCCGCGGCCAGTTCCGCCATACGGCGGGCGGCCGCCAGCCCCGGTTCCCCGGTACAGGCATTGGCGTTCCCCGAATTGGTTATCACGGCCCGGAGGCTCCCCCCCTCCAGATGTTCCCGGCTCACCAGGACCGGAGCGGCCTGCACCCGGTTGGTAGTAAACACGGCCGCGGCAACACAGGGTTTTTCCGAATAGATCAGGGCCAGGTCCCGCTTCCGGGAACCCGCCTTAATGCCGCACCATATCCCCCCGGCCCTGAATCCCCCGGGGGCGCAGACTCCAGCTTCCAGATTCCTCATGATTCCCCATTAAAAAGGATATTAAGCCCCTTGTATAGTTGGAACCAGTAATTCTCAGTTTACCCGGCAAAAGTGAAAGGACGCCGCAGACTATAGGCTAAACTTGACCCACAGAACAGCGTGTTCCCGCAGGGGCGGGGGTAATCCCGGCGGGAGAATCCCGATAAAACGCTTGTAGAGTCTGCCTTCGTTATCTACGATACGCTACGGCAGGGAATTCCAAAGGTTTTTCCGGGATTACCCCCGCCCCCGCGGTACACGTTGGGGCAGGTCAAGTTTAGACTGTAGGGAGGGGCGTCCTTTCCTCTGTCGCACAACTGAGCATTACTGATTAGCCAGGGCAGAGCAGGCAGGGCTTGTTAAAAGCCAGTTGAACCAAACGAGATTGTGTCGGGAGAGCCTTTGGCAGAGCCGGTAGCCGGGCCGGCGCATAGCCCCCGGAAAAAAATTTGGAATTCCCTGCCGGAGCGTATCGAAGATACGACGTATCGCAGATACGCCGTATCGTAGATAGCGAAGGCAGATTCTACAAGCCTTTTTCCGGGGGCTATGCGCCGGCCCGGCTACCGGCTCTGCCAAAGGCTCTCCCGACATGGCCTTGGAGCGGATCTACAGACTTTTATACAAAAGTAAATGCAGGAACCCTGGAACCATTGGGGAATTTCGTTGTTGTTATGATAAGGACCCGCGGAGTCTCTTGATCTCAAAATACCTCCGTGGTATAGGAATTTATGATTATTTTTACAGCGAAAAAAACCATCCCCCCCCTGTTGTGGGGGGCCCTCCTTGTGTTTGGCCTGTCCGCCTGCCTTACGGACCCGCAGACTATCCCCGCGGGGATGCCGCCGGAAGAACTGGTCCAGCGGGCCCAGGAAGCCTCGGACAAGAGCCGCTACAGCCTTGCCCTGCGCTACTACCAGGTCCTCCATGACGAGAACCAGGACAGCAGCGACTGGACCCTGGCCGCGGAATACGAAATTGCCTTTATCCACTACAAACAGAAAAAGTACCAGGAGGCCCGGGAGGAGCTGGACACCCTGCTCCGCCGTTACGACACCCCCGACGAGGCGCTCCTGCCCCAGCAGTTCAAGCACCTGGCCGCCATCGTGCTGCAAAGCATTGATGAGAAGGAGGCAAAGCAGAGGGCCCGCTCCACACGGAACCAGCCCCCGGCCGCTATTGGGGAAGAATAATCGCGCTTACCTTGATATTCCTGTCGGCCACTTCCTGCTCAACCATCTCCCGGGAAATTTTTCCCCGCTGCCGGGGATGGGGGGGCGCATCGCCGATCAGGATCAGGATCCGGCTTTCCGCCCGCCAGGGGAATTGGGTTGCCCCTTCATAGAGGGCCTCGTAAACCGCCTCGGGAATGTCCCGGCCGCCCCCTACCCGGATACCGTTCAGAGTCCGCTGGAATCGGGCAAAATCTTCGGTAAAAGGGATAACCCGGTTCAGGTACTCATCGTAGTAATCCTTGTACAGGACCACACCGATCCGGAACGAAGCAAATTCCGCGATAATCCCGTTCAACATCGGGATAAGGGCCTGGCGGACTTCGTCAATATCATCTTTCATGCTGCTGGTAGTATCCAGACAGAGGACCATATCCACATCCCTGCCCTTTTCCTTGTCCAGCAGTTCCTGAATCTTCTCTACCAGGTCCCCCGGACCCGTGGAGTAAACCAGATCCCCGCCCCCGGACCTGGCGATTTCCTTAAACGCATCCACCGTATCGTCCATGTAGTTTTCTTCGGGCCTCCCCTCCAGGGGCCGCTGAGTTACCCGGAGGACATAGGGATTGTCCAGAAAAGGCCCCCGGTAATCCCCGTAGGGCAGGTTAAAGGCCCGGAGGTTAAAATACGTCCCGTCCACCACGTAGACCTCGCCGTGGCGTGTATCCTCATAACCGTAGTAGATCAGGTAGGGAATATACAGGTGAAAAACCTCCCCCAGTTCGGGGTGCAGTTCCGGACTGGAGTCGATGATGGACCAGTAACGGTTATCGGGGAGGGGGACGCCGTTGAGGAGCCGCCTTTCATCCCCGTTTACCGCGTTCCACTGACCGGCCCGGTAGGCGTAGTTGTCTTCCCGCATCTGCGGGTCCCTGGTAGATTCCACCAGAAGTACCGAACCAATATCCGGCTTTTTCCTGATAAAAAGGTGGAAACCCCCTTCCACCCGCTGCTCTATCCGCAGATCCCCGGTATCAATGTGCAGATCCTGAGCCGCAGCATGGGCGGCCAGCGCAAGGACCAGGACGAAAAAAAACGGGAAAACTTTATTACTCATACTATGTTATCGGAGAAGGCCGTAGAATGTAAAAGCCGGTTTAAGGCCGGGCAGGATAAACGCATAAGATTGTTTTGTTTTTTGGGCGCATCCGGCCTGCGGCCGGACCGGGCTATCCGCTTGTATCTTTTTTGCCTATGGCAAAAAAGGATACCGCTTCTATCCCTTGCGCGGAAGACCAAGAACCACCACGGAGTTACACGGAGGAACACGGAGTTTTAGGTGCAGGCACTGTTTTTACTTGCATAAATGAAATTAAGGCATTATAATGAATTAATCGGGGGATGTTTATATGTATGAAACAATGACATTAGATTCAAATACAATAATAGTGAAATCGGATAATAAAAAAGAATTGTCTGATATTATGGAATTCATTTCAAAAAAAGGCAAAGAAAAAAGTATGGAATTGCTTTTAAGATTAGCCGCGGAGAACAGAAAAAGAGTCAAAAATTATAAATTTATTCGAGGTGAATGTTAAGACAGATAAAATATTTGTTGATACTAATGTATGGGTATATCTTTATCTCCATGATGACGAGGAAAAATATAAAATTGCGGAAGAATATTTATCAGGGAATAATAAGAAATACCGGAGGATAATAATATGACGGAAATGATTTTGGATATTCAGGCATTACCGGAAGCGATTTTCTCAAAAATTTCCACGAAAAAAGTAAAGCTTTATGAAGAAAATGGAGCCATAACTTTAACACCATTTTTTGAAGAGCGGCCTCGTTTTGATCATTTAATAGGGATGTTTTCG
>JAISFT010000058.1 GCA_031263435.1 Treponema sp.
AAAAATTCAATCGCGATAGTGGCGGCGGCGCTGATATTGCGGAGCCCGGTGGAAAAGAAAACCGTAACCTGCTTTTCGGGACTCAGGGAACACAACATCCCGGCAACACGGGAAACACAGTAGGAGATAAGGGCCAGAAAGACGCAGACCCCCGCGATGATCCAAACCCGGGGATCCGCAAGACGGACCCTGGGGGCCACCGCCGCGGTATTGGCCGCGATAACCAGGATCAGGCAGAACTTGGCCAGGGGATTAAGACAGGGGCCGATAAGACGGGGAATTTTCCCCCGGCTTATCTCATTAGTCCCCACGCCGATCACCGTGGGAACCACCACCATCAGCACCAGGGACAGGGCTATGCCCCGCATATCCAGGGCCACCCTGGTTCCCAGCAGGGCCGACATGGTAAAGGGTGTTATCAGGGGAGCCGCCACCGTGGCGATAAGAATCAGCGCCAGGGCCAGGGCCTTGTCCCCCTTGTACATGCTAACCCAGATAAAGCCGGACACCGCCGTAGGTATGGAATAGAGCAACACATAACCGGAAATAATGCCCCCCTCGTCCTGGAAAACAAGGGTAGCGACAAAAAGCGCCGCCAGGGGCATGACCACATGGGAAGCGGCAAAGGCAAGGACAATAGGCAGGGGGTCCCGCAGCGCCAGACCAAATTCCCGGAGCTTAAGATTAATAGCCCCGGAAAGGGTCATAACCCCGAAAAGCCAGGGGACAAGGGGCCGTAAAGTGCCAAAAACACCGGGCAGCAAAAAACCCAGCGCCACCCCCGTGGGGGTAAGAACAGGCATCAACCTTTCAAGCCAGACATTCAGAACCTGGGCGTACTCCGCAGGCCCGCGGCGATTTTCCATCGGACCACTATAAAGGATATGCCCCTATGGGTAAATGAGCCCCCGCCCGGTAAAGGGATGCCGCTTAAAGGTTCTCATCCTCCTATTTTGGGCGCATTTCCGGCGCTCCGCACCGGAAACCGGGCTATCCGCTCCAATTCCTCAGCCCCGCAGGGGACCCCTGCGGGGCCTCCGGTATTTCCGCTTCTATCCCTTGCGCTTGTCCCAGGGCTGGGGTTTGCGCTGCGCGCAAACCCCGAAAGCCGCTCCTATCAGAATTGGCCGGAATTCTTCACTTAACAACATAACGCACCTTATCGCCGTGAGCGCCGATAACTTCGTTCTCCAGCGGGTGTACCATCAAATCCATCCCCTCAAGGGCCAGTGCGCCCAGAAGGACATCTCCCTCACCGGGGATAACTATTGCCTGGCAGGAGGTCTTCCGGTTTTTCCAGCGGATCTCCACATATTCCGTTACCTTGCAGGGGGCCTTGATACCCCCGGCCAGTGTCGCCTCGCCAGCTTCTTCCACCCGCAGCCCCAGCTTTTCACGGATTTCCTCGTTGATAATCAGGGTCCCCGCACCGGTGTCCACCACGGAGGAGACCGTGAGTTGCCGGATCCCGGACTCCGGAATAAACCCGTCCCGCGCTTTAACCGCGTCCCCAATGTTTACCAGGGTAACTTCCGTTCGTACTTCGCCCATACCGCGCTCCTTATCCCAAATATACCACGAACAATGAACAATAAGGAGGCATTATCGCCCCTTTTTCACGGGATTATCGCTTCCTCAACGGCGCCGGGAGATGGTCCGGTACGAAATACCTCTTGTGTGTTTATCCTGGCCGCCGCCTGGTCCGCCTTGCGCAGGCCGGAGTCTTGGAGTAAATTTCAAAGGCCGGAGGCTTGGATGAAGAACGTTAAAAACGCCGTGGTACTGATAACCGGCGGCGGCAGCGGTATCGGACGGCTCATGGCCCTGGATTTTGCGGAACGGGGCGCCCGGGTGGTAATTTGGGATCTTAACGCGGAGGCCCTTAAACTGGCTCAAGAAGAGGCCGCCGGAAGGGGCCTTTCGATCCGGGGGATGGTCTGCGATATTTCCAACCGGCAGGAAGTCTATGCCCAGGCGGAACGGCTTACCGGCGAGATGGGGCCCGTGGACATCCTGATCAACAACGCCGGTATTGTTCAGGGCAAGCCCATGCTGGAGACCCCGGACGATCTTATTGAAAAAACCATGCGGGTAAATGTTCTTCCCCTGTTCTGGACCGCCAAAGCCTTTTTGCCCGCGATGATAACACGAAATTCCGGCCATATCGTAACCATCGCTTCCGCCGCGGGACTCATCGGCGTGCGGCGTCTTACGGATTACTGCGCCAGCAAATTCGCGGCCGTTGGTTTTAACGAATCGATCCGCATGGAACTGCGGCGGACCGGGATCAGAACCACCGTGGCGTGTCCCTTCTTTATTGATACCGGCATGTTCAGCGGCGTTAAAACCCGGTTCCCCCTGCTGCTTCCCATCCTAAAAAGTTCCCAGGCCGCGAAAAAAATTGTACGGGCCGTACTAAAAAATAAAGAACTGTTGATAATGCCCCCCCTCGCGGGGTCAACACTTATCCTGCGCCTCTTTCCCCCACGCCTGCTCGACGCGGTAGCTGATTTTTTTGGCATTAACCACGCAATGGACGAATTTAAGGGAAGGGACGGACAGTAAGGGGGAAGACCTTGGATAATAACAGCACTACTGTTGGCATCGCGGAAATAATAGAGAAGGCGCGGAAGGCCCAGCAGTCATGGGCCGCCCTGCCCTACAGGGAACGGGGACAAAAACTTGCCGGGGCATCACGCTGGCTCTGTACCCATATTGACGAGGTGGTGGAAACCATCCACCGGGAAAACGGCAAACTCCGGCTTGATGCCCTGGCAGCGGAGGTTCTGCCGGCGATCATGGGGATTAGTTACTATATACGAAGGGGCCGCTCTTTTCTGAAGCCCCGGAAACTCGCCGGCGCAAGCCTCCTGATGTTCAACAAGCGCAGCCGCCTGGAATACCGGCCCTGGGGAGTGGTGGGGATCATCTCCCCCTGGAACTACCCCTTTGCCATCCCCTTTTCCGAGGTGGTCATGGCCCTGTTGGCGGGGAACGCCGTGATCCTCAAAGTGGCCGCCGCCACCGCTGTTGTGGGCCGCTTACTGGCGGAACTCTTTGCCGCGGCGGAACTCCCCCCAGGGCTTTTTACCCATGTAGAAATTCCCGGCCGGGAGGCGGGCCCCGCCTTTATCAACGGAGAGGGCGGAAACGCCGGGGTGGATAAGCTTTTTTTCACCGGCTCCACCGCCGTGGGCCGGGAACTCATGGCCCTGGCCGCCCCCCGGCTCCTCCCCCTGGTGCTGGAACTGGGAGGGGCGGACG
>JAISFT010000123.1 GCA_031263435.1 Treponema sp.
CTTTTGTATAAAGATCCCCACCTCAAACAAGCGTCCTCGCGATACCCCGCATATCTCCTGCTCACAAACATTTCTTCCCCCTCGCGGAGCAGGGCAGGCGCCGTTTGTCGTGGTATAAGGGCCGGTTGAACCAGACGAGCTTAGGTAGGGCGGCGGCGGGGCAGAGCCCCCGGGGAACGCATTTACTTTTGTAGAAAGCTGCGGATTCTCTCCACGATTGTTGTGGCGGGGGAGTGCCAGGGCCGGGGCAAGCCCCCAGGAAAACATTTGGAATTCCCTGCTGGAGCGTATCGAAGATACGACGTATCGCAGATACGATGTATCGGAGATAGCGGAAGCAGGCTCTACAAGCGTTTCCCCGGGGGCTTGCCCCGGCCCTGGCACTCCCCCGCCACAACATATCGGAGATAGTGGAGGCAGACTCTACAAGTGTTTCTTCGGGATTCTCCCGCCGGGGGCTATGCCCCGCCGCCGCTGTACCTAACCTTGAAAAGGATCTACAGACTTTTGTACAAAAGTAAACGCCGATGCCCTGCGGGCGCCCTTGCGGGCAGGGACCGGGATTCCCGATACTTATACCTATGAAAAAAACGGAAAACACCGGCCGGGATGCAAAGCGGTATCCCTGGCAGTTTCTTTCGGGAACGAATATTAAAATCGCCGGCATCGTCCTGATGACCCTGGACCACCTGCACCAGATGTTCATCGCGCAGGGGGCCCCCGCCTGGCTGAACTGGTTTGGACGGCCGGTGGCGGCGATGTTCCTGTTCCTCTGCGCCGAGGGCTTTTTCTATACCCGCAGCAGGAAACGGTACATGCTGCAGTTTCTGGGGGGCTTTCTGTTCATGGCTGCCATGAACCAGCTCCTGTCCCTTGCCATGCCCATGCCAAACATCGTCCTGATCAACAACATCTTCGGCACCCTGTTCATGGCTGTGTATTATATGTGGACGATTGATCGTATCCGCAGCGGTTTCAGGGGAAAAAGTCCGCTCAGGATCATCACCGGCATAGGGGGATTCCTCCTCCCCTTCCTGCTGAGCCTTGTCATGATCCTGGCCCTGCAAGCCGGAAACTGGAACATCGCCCGGTTCTTCCTCTTCATTCCCACCCCCCTGTCGGTGGAAGGGGGCCTTGTGTTGATCCTTATCGGGGTGTCCTTTTACCTGCTGCGGAGGTTCCGGCCTGCCCAGATCGCCCTGCTGGTGGTCATAAGCGCCTTCAGTTGGTACTCCTCCCGAAATACCCCCGGGAATGTCCAGTGGCTCATGGTCTTTGCCATAATCCCCATGATTCTGTACAACGGAAAACGGGGGCGCGGGGGGAAATACTTTTTCTACATTTTTTATCCCGCGCATATCTACCTGTTGTACTGCGCCGCATGGTTTTTGAGGCAGGGATTAGTATCGCTGATTGGGGGGTAGGCGGAATAAAAAACCTGCGGTTTCTTATTTTCGGAGTTTGGGGCTTTGCCCCAAACTCCACAACTGCTGAGGCCGGGTTTTTTATGAAGCCGAGGGGGGGCCAGAGGAAAAGCGTCCCCGCGGAGCGGGGCGGCTACGGGCAAATTGTCCGTGGTAGCGGGCCCCCCCGGTGCCTGGCACCACCCCTTCCAAAAAAACGGCTGACACCTTAAACTCTACGGATGCAACCCAGAGAACGGCTTAGCGCCATTTTACAGGGCCGGATGCCCGATGACCGGCTGCCCATGATCGAATGGGCGGCATGGTGGGACAAGACGATGGATCGTTGGGAACAGGAGGGGATGCCCGCGGGGCTTTCGCTGTCCCGGAGTCTGCAGTACTTTGGCCTGGACGAGCTGCACAATATCGCTGCGGCGCCGGATGTTCCCCCGGCTCCCAGCCACGGCGCGGCGGTAATCGGCGGGGAGGCGGACTACGAGGCGCTGCGGGAAAGGCTCTACGACCACGCTGTTATCGGGGGGCTGCTGGAACATGCCGCGGCCCTTAAGGAGCGGCACGACGCGGGCGAAATAAGCATACGCCTGTGGCTGGACGGCTTCTTCTGGTATCCCCGCCGCCTTTTCGGCATAGAACCCCACCTGTACGCGTTTTACGATTACCCGGAGCTTATGCACCGGATCAACAGGGACCAGCTTGAGTTTAACCTCCGGGCGCTGGAAGAACTGTTTTCCGTCCTGAAGCCCGATTTTGTGGGCATGGCGGAGGATATGTCCTACAACTACGGCCCCATGCTTTCCCGCCAGCTTTTTGAGGAATTTCTTCTGCCCTATTACAAAAAACTGACCGGCTACTGCAAAAGCCGGCAGGTCCCCGTTCTGGTCGACAGTGACGGAGACATTACCGTTATGGTCCCTTGGCTCCTCGACGCGGGGATAGAGGGGGTCTATCCGCTGGAACGGCAGGCGGGGGTCGACATAGGGCTGATACGCCGGAATTACCCGGATTTTATCATGATGGGCGGCTACGACAAGATGGTGATGAACCGGGGCGAGGCGGCGATCAGGGCGGAATTTGAGCGTATCCTGCCGGTCATGCGGGCCGGACGCTACATCCCTTCGGTGGATCACCAAACGCCGCCGGGGGTTTCCTTTGGCGATTATCAGATCTACATCCGGCTTTTCAGGGAATACTGCGAAAAGGCGGTGGGGCCTCACTCAAGATAAAAGACTTCCCGCAGAAATTGTATGGTCCCGCCAAGGTCCTTCCTGTCCGGCGGCAGATCCAGCATCTTGGTCGTTATGTTATTCCAGCGGATGCAGTCGGGATCTTTTTCCGTGGCCGCAAAGGCAGCGGCCGGATCGCCTTCACATTCAAATTCATAAAAAAACCGGTTCCCGTCCCGGAAGATGGAGTAATTCTTAATCCCCGCCTTTGAATGGGCCTTCATAATTTCCGGCCAGGGATTAAGGTGCATGTTGACATACTCCTCCACACATTCGGGCTTTACATTCCATACCCATGCATATTTGTGGGACATCTACGCCTCCTTACCGCGCTGTTTTCAAT
>JAISFT010000128.1 GCA_031263435.1 Treponema sp.
GATATGGCGCATTCTGAGAGAGAGAGAGCGCGAGAGAGAGCGCGAGAGAGAGAGAGAGAGAGCGAGAGAGACAGCAACTTTCGTGCCAGGTGGGGCGGAATTCGGCGATTTCGGCGTTATTTTCGCAAAAATCTTTTTTCACTATGGTCGTATGGTAGCAGGGGGCGGCGGGATTTGTCCAGTAAAAAAGTGCCGGACGCCGTCGGGGTCAGAAAAACAGGCGGGGCCCGAAGCGGTCGGCCAGGACCAGGGCCCCCAGGACGCCCGTGTACACCGCGAAACCGGTCAGGGACCGTTCCCGGACTATCTTCAGCATGAGGCGTATGGAGAAAAAGCCCACCAGGGCGGCGGCCAGGGTGCCGGCGGCCAGGGGCGCCGCGCCGATTCCTTCCACGGCCTCCGGCGCCGGACCGGCCCGGGCCCCGGCCAGGTCCCCGATTTGCAGGACCAGCGCCCCCAGGATGGCGGGGATCGACAGCAGGAAGGAAAACCGGGCGGCAAAGTCCCGGTCAAGGCCCCGGGAGAGGGCCCCCGACAGGGTCGCGCCGGAACGGGAAATGCCGGGGACGATGGCCGCCGCCTGCAAAAGGCCGATGATCAGGGCGTCCGGCCATTTGATTTCCCTGCCGGGGCCGGCGGTCCGGGCCGGTTTTCCGGCTCCCTTTGACCGTACTTCCGCGATAACGAGCAGCGCCGACGTGACAAGGAACGCGAAACCCAGGAAAGACCCCGAAGCAAAGGCGTTTTCGATGGAATCTTTGAACAAAAGGGCGAAAACCACCGCCGGAAGGGTTGCCGTTATCAGGTAAAGGGTGAGAGGCTGGACAATCCGGCGTAAAATTCCCCAAATATCCTTCCAGAGCACCGCGAAAACCGCCGCCAGGGTGCCCGCGTGGACCATGGTATCGAAAAACAGCGTCGGTTCGGTAATGCCGAAGATACGCTGGAACAGGACCAGGTGGCCGGAACTGCTGACCGGCAGAAATTCGGTGATTCCCTGAACGGCGCCCAGAATGACCGCCTGAAAAATACTCATACACGCTCCGCCAATACCGCCCTTGTTCAAAAGTTGAACAACTGCCGGTATTTCTGTTGAAATGAATTTGTAAACATGATATGTTCTGCTATAAGGGATTCCCGAAACTTCGGGCTTCGGGAATCCCTTGCTATACTAGCCAATATGTGGCGGACCCGGCAAGCCTGTTTCGGCGGCGGCGGGGTTTTTCAGGCGCTTTTTCACTAGAGGGGAAACGGTTTCCCGCCGGTATCGGAAAAGGCGCGGGGGCTTTGACGAAGGGCGCTTCGTTGTTTTGTCATGCCCTGACGGACGGGGCCCCCTTCGGCGCGGATAACGGACGTGAAAATCGAAACGGTTTTGCCCAAACTGCCTGCCCTGCTGATCGCCGCGGGTATCTGGTTCCTGTCGTCCCAAAGTACCCTTCCCAAACCGAAGGGGGTTTTTGGGTACGACAAATTGCAGCATCTGCTGGCCTATACGGCGCTGGCCGGCGCGGCGGGGCTTTGGGTTTCGCCGGAAAAATGGCGCCGCCGCCGGCTCCTTGCGCTGGGCCTTGCGGCGGCGGCGGCTTCCGTCTACGGCGTGACGGACGAACTGCACCAGTATTTTGTTCCCGGCAGGAGCTGCAGTGTCCGGGACTGGATCGCCGACGCCGCGGGTTCCGTCATTGGCGCGGCGATCGCGGCGGTTTTGGCCGGCCGGTTTCTCCGGCGGCGGCAGGGTTAAAGGGATACATGAAGGGCATTGTTCTTGCCGGCGGCGCCGGGACCCGGCTCTACCCCCTCACGAAGGCGGTATCCAAGCAGATACTTCCCCTTTATGACAAACCGATGATCTATTATCCCCTGTCGGTGCTGATGCTGGCGGGGATCCGGGAGGTGCTGATCATCTCCACTCCCCGGGATATTTCCCTGTTCCGGGAACTCTTCGGTTCCGGGGAATGGCTGGGCATGCGGTTTGGGTACGCGGTGCAGGAGAGCCCCCGGGGGCTGGCGGACGCCTTTATCCTGGGGGCCGGCTTCATCGGCGGGGACAGCTGCGCCCTGGTTTTGGGCGACAACATATTTTACGGCAGGGGCTTCAGCGGAATCCTGCAAACCACGGCCGGACAGGTTGAACGGGAAAACGGGGCGGCCATTTTTGGTTACTACGTAAAGGACCCGGGGGCCTATGGGGTGGTGGAATTTGACCGGCAGGGCAGGGCCCTTTCCATCGAGGAAAAACCCGCCTGTCCCAGGTCCCATTACGCGGTGCCGGGGCTCTACTTTTATGACGGCGGCGTGGTTGAGATTGCGAAAAACATCAAGCCTTCGGCCCGGGGGGAAATCGAGATAACCGCGGTGAATAACGTGTATCTGGAACAGGGCCGCCTTTCGGTAGAGGTGCTGGGCCGGGGGATGGCCTGGCTGGACACGGGTTCCTACGACGGCCTTCTGGAGGCGTCGAATTTTATCGAAACCATTCAGAAGCGGCAGGGCATGTATGTATCCTGCATTGAGGAGATTGCGTATAGCAACGGCTGGCTGTCCCGGACCGCCCTGCTGGAACTGGCCGCGTCGTACAAAACCGAATACGGGGCCTATCTGAACTATGTGGCGGAGAACCTTCAACCCCCGCCGCGGCAGTCCGTCCGTCCGGCAGGTCCGTAGTGCCCTTTGAATTTATGCCCGGCCCCATAGCGGGGCTCTATGAAATACGGCCCCGGGTATTCGGCGACGACCGGGGCAGCTTTTTTGAAGTCTGGTCGGAACGGGATTTTGCCGCCGCGGGCCTCTCCGCGGCCTTTGTGCAGGACAACCAGTCCCGTTCGGTCAGGGGGGTCCTCCGGGGTCTTCACTTCCAGAAGACCCATCCCCAGGGCAAGCTGGTCCGGGCCATTGAGGGGGAGGTCTTCGACGTGGCGGTGGACATCCGGCCCGGTTCCCCCAGCCGGGGCAAATGGCACGGGGTGGTGTTAAGCGGGGAGCGGCAAAACCAGTTTTACATCCCCCCGGGGTTCGCCCATGGCTTTCTGGTCCTGAGTGAAACCGCGGTTTTTGCCTATAAATGTACCGACTTTTATTACCCCGAGGATGAAGGGGGAATTATCTGGAACGATCCGGCCGTCAATATTGCCTGGCCCGATCCGGGGACGGGGTATATCCTCTCCGAAAAAGACAAAAACCTGCCCCCCTGGGAGGCCGTCGGGCCGGCCTGAGGCGGCGGCCGCGGGCGGCGCGGCCGGGAAATGTGCATGCTGTGGTTAATCGGTAACAGGGGCATGCTGGGAACCGAGCTTTCCCGGCTTTTTGAAAAAGAGGGCGTTTCCTTTACCGGCACCGACCGGGAGGTGGATATTACCGATCCGGCGGCCCTTGCCGCCTTTGCGGAGCGGGAGGCCGCGGCAGGCAGGTCCATCGGCTGGATCGTCAACTGCGCCGCCTATACCGCGGTGGACAGGGCCGAGGACGACGGGGAAACCTGCCGCCGCATCAATGCCGGCGGGGCCGCCAACATCGCGGCGGCCGCCCGGAATACCGGCGCCCGGCTGATCCATTTTTCCACCGATTATGTGTTTGACGGCCGGGGCATCCGGAACGCCGCCGGGGGAGACCCCCGGCCCTACCGGGAAGACGACCTTACCAACCCCATCGGGGTATACGGCCTGACCAAACGGGACGGGGAAAACGCGGTACTGGAAAACAACCCCCGGTCCTGTATCATCCGTACCGCCTGGCTGTACGGCCGGTACGGCGGCAATTTTGTCGCCGCCATGCTCCGCCTCATGAATGAGCGGGACGAAGTGAAGGTGGTGAACGATCAGCGGGGCAGCCCCACCTGGGCCCGTGATTTGGCCGGCCTCGTGCTTGAAATCATCGGGCGGGACCGGCCGCCCGCCTGGGGGGTGTACCATTACACCAACGAAGGCAATATTACCTGGTACGATTTTGCCCGGCAGATTTACGACGCGGGCCGCGGCCTGGGCCTTATAACCGGAGACTGCGCCGTCAGGCCCTGTACCAGCGCCGAATACCCCGCCAGGGTTACCCGGCCCGCCTATTCGGTGCTGGACAAGACGAAGATCAAGGCTGCCCTGGGAATTGACGTGCCCGCATGGGACACAAGCCTGCGGCGGTATCTCGGGACCCTGGCCGAAGAGCGGGGAAAAAACAGTTATATATGCGCGCCCTGAAAAACATTCTGGTCACCGGCGGCTGCGGCTTTATCGGCTGCAACTTCATCCGCTTTCTTCTGGAAAAGAGGTCCGGCTTTACCGGCCGGATCATCAATCTTGATGCCCTGACCTACGCCGGCAATCCCGAAAGCCTTGGGGACATTGCCGGACGGTTCGGCGGGAGCGGCGCGGCTGCCGGCGCGGCCTCCGATGCCTCCGCCGGCGCGGGCGGTTCCCCGGCGGGGGGGCGTTACTTTTTTGAGCGGGGAGATATCTGCGACCGCCCTCTGGTGGAATCAATTTTCGCCAAATACGATATTGACACGGTGGTGCATTTTGCCGCGGAAAGCCATGTGGACCGTTCCATTCTGGGGCCCGAGGCGTTTGTCAAAACCAACGTGACGGGAACCTTTACCCTGCTGGACGCCGCCCGGAATTACTGGCGGCGGCCGGCGGATGGCGCCGCGGGGAGCGGCGGCGCCGGTCCCATACGGCGGGACGCGCTGTTTCACCACATCAGCACCGACGAGGTCTACGGTTCCCTGGGGGAAACGGGGCGCTTCACCGAAACTACCGCCTGCGATCCCCGGTCCCCCTATTCGGCCAGCAAGGCCGCCGGCGATCATCTGGCCATGGCGTATTTCCACACCTACGGCCTCCCGGTAACCCTGACCAACTGTTCGAATAACTACGGCCCCTGGCAGTTCCCGGAAAAACTCATCCCCCTCTCGATCCTCAACATGATCGGGGGGAAGCCCCTGCCGGTCTACGGGGACGGAAAAAACATCCGGGACTGGGTTTATGTGGAAGACCATAACGCGGCGGTCTGGATGGTGATGCAAAAAGGCGCCGCCGGGGAAAGGTACAACATCGGCGGGGAGAACCAGTGGGAGAATATCCGGCTCCTGGAGTCCCTGATCGGCATCGTGTCGGAAAAAGCGGGACTGGACCCGGAGAAGGTCCGGGGAACCGTCACCTACGTGAAGGACCGCCCCGGCCACGACCGCCGCTACGCCATTGACTGTTCCAAAATAAAACGGGAACTGGGCTGGAAACAAACGGTGGATTTTGCCGGGGGCCTCCGCCGGACCGTGGACTGGTATCTGGCAAACGGTCCCTGGGTCGAGGGAATCCGCACCGGGGAATACCGGAACTGGATAGAACGGAATTACGGGGATCGGGGATGACGGCGGTGGCACGGGACGGCGGGAACACAAAGCATAACATCGCCGGGATATTTGACGAAAGGATATATTAAAATGAAAGTAGTTCTTCTGGCCGGAGGATACGGGACCCGGCTTTCCGAAGAAACGGATCTGCGGCCCAAACCCATGGTAGAAATCGGCGGACGGCCCATCCTCTGGCACATTATGAAAATGTATTCCCATTACGGGTTTAATGATTTTATCGTCTGTTGCGGATACAAGTCCTATTATATCAAAGATTATTTTTATCATTACTACATGCATGCTGCGGATATGACCGTGGATTTGGCGGAGAACAGGATGGAGTACCATAACTCCGCGTCGGAACCCTGGAAAATCACTCTGGTGGATACGGGGCTTGAAACCATGACCGGCGGCCGCATCAAACGGGTACAGAAATATATAGGGAATGAACCTTTCATGATGACCTATGGCGACGGGGTGGCGGATATTGATATCAACCGCCTGCTTGAATACCACAGGGAAAAAGGGGCGCTGGCAACCCTGACCGCGGTGCTGCCGTCGGGGAAATTCGGCGCCCTTGAGATTGCCAGGGATGACCGGGTCGCGTCGTTTTATGAAAAACCCCAGGGGGACGGCTCCTGGGTAAACGGCGGATTTTTTGTGCTGCAGCCCGAGGTGTTTGATTATATCACCGAAGGCGACGCCACGGTGTTTGAGCGGAAGCCTCTGGAAGACATGGCCAGGGCCGGCCGGCTCCAGTCGTATAAACACACCGGATTCTGGAAACCCATGGATACCCTGCGGGAGAAACTGGAACTGCAGGGATTTTGGGATACCGGTCATGCGCCCTGGAAAGTCTGGAATGACTGATCTTTCTTTTTATAAAGGCCGGAAGGTTTTTATAACCGGCCATACGGGTTTTAAAGGTACCTGGCTCTGCCGGATTCTTTTGCACGCCGGCGCCGAAGTAACCGGCTATGCCCTTGATCCGCCGGAAGGTCCTTCGCTTTTTGAACAGCTTGGGGTTAAGGATAAAATAACATCGGTAACCGGCGATATTCGTGACAGGGGCGCCCTGACAGGGCTTGTTCGGGACACAAAGCCGGATATGGTATTTCACCTTGCCGCCCAGCCCCTGGTGCGCCCTTCCTACCGTGAACCGGCGTTAACCTATGAAACCAATGTCATGGGGACGGTGAACATCCTTGAAGCCCTGCGGCTTGCCCCGTCCGTCCGCTCCTTTGTCAATGTAACCACCGACAAGGTGTATGAAAACCGGGAATGGCCCTGGGGATACCGGGAGTGTGAAAATCTCGGCGGCCGGGACCCGTATTCGAACAGCAAATCCTGCAGCGAACTGGTAACCGCAAGTTACCGCAGTTCCTTTTTTCAGGGGGCCGGCGCTCCGGCCATTTCTACCGTTCGTTCCGGCAATGTCATAGGCGGGGGTGATTATTCGGAGGACCGGATTATCCCCGACTGTGTGCGGGCGGTAATGGCGGGAAAAGAAATTGCCCTCCGGAAGCCCGGTTCGACCCGGCCCTGGCAGCATGTACTGGACTGTCTTTCGGGTTACCTTCTTTTGGCGGAAAAACAGTATGTCCGTCCCGAACTGGCCGGGGCGTATAATTTTGGTCCCGGTGAGGAAAGCTGCGTTACCACCGGCCGCCTTGCGGAACTGTTTTGTGCCGCGTGGGGACAGGGGGCATCCTGGACCATACGGGATGACAAGGGCCCCCATGAGGCAAATTTTCTTAAACTCGATTGTTCCAGGGCAAAGGCCGTACTGGGCTGGCGGCCCCGGTGGGGCATAGAGGCGGCGGTGGAAAAGACGGTGGAATTTGCCAGGGCCGCCTCCGGCGAAGAACGGCTGGCCTGTATAGAGAGGCAGGTAGCGGAGTATTTTGAATATGTTTGAATCCATGTCCAAAGAAGAAGCCGCCAAAGTTATTCTTGACAGTGTTAAAGAGTATTATAACGCCTTCATGCAAAGGCCGCCCTACAGGGATGGTGACCGCATTCCCTACGCGTCCCGTGTCTTTGACGAACGGGAGATGATGAATCTGGCGGACAGCGCTCTGGAATTCTGGCTTACCGCCGGCAGGTATACCGATAAATTTGAAAAGGACTTTGCCGCGTATCTTGGTATTCCCTTTTGTTCTCTGGTCAATTCCGGTTCGTCGGCCAATCTTCTGGCCTTTATGGCCCTGACTTCTCCCCTGCTGGGAGACCGGACGGTACGGCGCGGGGATGAGGTGATCACCGTTGCCGCCGGATTTCCCACCACGGTAACTCCCGTTTTGCAGTTTGGCGCCGTTCCCGTCTTTGTGGATGTGACGATACCGCAGTACAATATCGATGTTTCACTCCTTGAGAAGGCGCTGTCCCCCAAAACAAAGGCGGTGATGGCGGCCCATACTCTGGGGAACCCCTTCGATCTTGGGACGGTGAAGGTGTTTTGTGACGCCCATAATCTCTGGCTCGTGGAAGATAACTGCGATGCCCTGGGTTCCACCTATACCATTGACGGCGCGGAAAAATTCACCGGAACCATCGGCGATATCGGGACCTCCAGTTTCTATCCCCCCCATCACATGACCATGGGAGAGGGCGGCGCGGTCTACACATCGGACCCGCTGCTGCACAGGATCATCCGTTCCCTGCGGGACTGGGGACGGGACTGTGTCTGTCCTTCCGGCAGGGACAACATGTGCGGCCGCCGCTTTGACAGGCAATACGGTGAACTGCCCCCGGGTTACGACCATAAATACGTGTACAGCCACTTTGGCTACAACCTGAAGGCCACCGACATGCAGGCCGCTGTCGGATGCGCCCAACTTGAAAAGTTCCCCTCCTTTGTGGAACGGCGGCGGCATAACTGGCGGCGGCTTCGTGAGGGCCTTGAGGATTTGAAGGACAGGCTGATACTGCCCGAAGCGGCCCTGGATTCAAACCCGAGCTGGTTCGGGTTTTTGATCACCTGCAAAGAGGGGGTCAACCGGAACAAACTGGTCCGGCACATAGAGGACAGCAATATCCAGACCCGGATGCTCTTTGCGGGTAACCTCGTGCGGCACCCCTGCTTTGACGAATTGCGGAAATCCGGGACGGGCTACCGCACGGCGGGGACCCTTGAGACGACGGACCGGATCATGCGGGACACCTTCTGGATCGGGGTATATCCGGGAATGACGGACGGGATGGTTGACCGGATGGTTGAGGTGGTGAGGGAAGGAATAAAGAGTGAATGAAATAATCAAAATTTATTCTCCTGGCAAGCAGGAGAAGCGTGAAACATACTGGATAACTATAGGGTTGCTTCTGTTTATTATTACCGCGTTGCATTTACCGATAATAAACAGATTTTTCCCGATACAGGAGGGGTGGTGGCAATATTATACGATGTTAATGAATTCAGGCAAAACAATGTACCGGGATTTTTTTGTATATATGCCTCCCGGGTTTCCTGTGCTTGTTTACATTTTAAATTTTATCGGAAACAATAATTTTTTGTTTTTCAGAATTTATGGTTTACTGGAGCGCCTTCTCCTGATATATTGTGCTTATGCAATTTTATGCAAATATTTTAAACCTTTTCATGTTTTTATAGCGCTTTTATCGGGTGTTACTCTGTCTATCAGTAATTTTCAAGATATAATATATAGTTATTATCAAAGTGTTTTGTTACTATCGATTCTTGCGCTTTATTTTTTCTTGCATTTTTATGGCCATATACAAAGCGGAGATATAAAAAAAGGAAACAAGTATATCTGTTTAACGGGAATGTTATCGGGATTTGTCTTTATCTTTAAATATCCTAACGGGATTATGTTCCTGACAGTATTTTTTGTAATGTTGTCAGTTCTGTGTTTAAAATTAAAGGCAGCAAAATACGGCCGTTCATTAATCTGTCTTATTGCCGGATTTGTCATTCCCTTGTTAATTTGTACGGTTGTCCTTGTTTGTACAGGTACTTTAATGTCGTTGCTGTCACAAACATTTGGCAGCCTGTCGGCAAAAGGATCGGTTTTAAGGGTTTTATTCGGATTTTTGCCCGAGGCTCTGAATATATATGCCGTACTGGGATTTTTATTTCCAGGCTCTCTGATTTTAGCCAGTATTGTATTGAAAAGTAAAATAACAAACATAATATCAGGCGTGTTATTGACGGGATCATTTCTTTTTGTCTTTAACAGGTTTGTCAGGCTGGCTTTGATGCCAACTGTTGTATTGCTTTTGTTGATTTCGTTAACAGCAATAGTTTTGTTTTATCTGCTAGGCAAGAAAAAAGACATGTCTGTTGTTATATTTTTGACCGTGGTTTGTGTAGTCATTATTATAATAAATACTTTAATTCCAATTGGTATATTGCAGTATATTAATTTCAATGTCAGTTTTTTTACCGCAAAAAATTTATTTCATTTTATTGTCTTTATTTTTATGTTGTGTTTATCTATAGGAAATTTTGTTGCAATAATCATTGGAAGATCTTTTATTCCCACGCCTGTGTGGATATTGTCCGTATGGTCGGTGACCCAACAGTATGCTCACGGGTTTTCTGGTACTTTGGAAATCCATGCAGGCCTTTTGCCAATAGCGTTATGCATTTGTGTTGTGCTTGCATTGGATATGTTGCATTCAAATTTGGTAAAACTCGGATTTTGTGTATTGGGGCTATTGTGTTTCAGTTTGGTTTTTATTCAAAAAATGGCGATCCCATATTATTGGTGGGGTTGGGTAGAATCTCCTGTTTCACGAAACGAGGAGTATAGGGTCGTGGATCATGAAGAATTGGCAGGTTTTTTGCTTTCACGAAGGACCGCGAATATGTACGAAAAAATATGTACATTGATAGAAAAAAATTCTCCCGAAGGTGCCAATCTATATAGCTTTCCCCATGTTCCGATATTTAATATATTAACAAAACGCATGTCCGAATCAACGTTTTCCCATGTCCATTATTTTGATGTATGCCCGGATAATATTGCTGTTCAGGATGCTATCCGCCTAAGGAAAAATCCTCCGGATATGATTGTGTTAAATAATTTTGACGAAAGTGATTGGCGGTTTCATGAGGCATATTTTCGCGGCAATAAACGATCCGGACAAAGAGATATTAAAGAACTTATTGAAAAGTGGGTTGAGGAAGGGACCTATAAAGTTATAGGTCAATTTGAGAATATTTTTGTATATAAACGGGAAAAACAATGATGTATGGGATAACGGCGAGGTGTTAAGTGCATAAACCCCTTATAAGCGTTATTATGCTCACCTATAACAGGAAGCAGTTTCTCGAATGTTCCATACGTTCAATTTTGAAGCAGGATTTTGCCGATTTTGAGTATATTCTAGTCGACAACGGATCTACCAACGGTTCCGGTGAGGTATGCGAAGTGTTTGCCCGCGGCGATCCGCGCATTAAGGTAATCCATAGACCATTCGGCAATATAGGTTCCGGCCGTAACGCGGGGGTCAAAGCGGCCCGGTGTGAGTATATCGCGTTTATTGATGATGATGATTATGCATATCCCGATATGCTTTCATTTTTGTACGGGCTTGCTGTCGGGACCATGTTTTATGATTCATATATATTACAGGGCAATTTATACCGCGGCTTAAACAAGCTGCGCAAAGCGGGACGGGCATACCAAAAGGCGATTTCTGCTGCCGATCACGAGACAAACGAAGAGTTAAGAAAGAAGGCGCGTTTTTTGTGTTTGCCTATGCCTGCAAGGAAATGCGTGTCATTCTTTCGAAAAATTGCCGCCAAATTAAATACGTACTATGGGTATGCTTAATGGAAAAAACCGTGATATGCCACTGATATTTATAAAGGAGGGAATTATTTATGATCGAAAGAGAAATAGTGATTGATACCAGTGCAATTTTGGTTACATTTAAATGCAACTTAAGGTGTAAACTGTGTTGTACATCTTCACCGTATCAGAAGAACCCCGAGCATTTTTCAATTGAAAGACTTGAAGCCATTTTAAACCGTTACTTTGAACTTGTACGATTGATACGCAAGCTTTCATTTGGAGGCGGAGAACCCATGCTGCGTACAGATATGGCGGAACTTATTGAGATTACCATGAAGCATGGGGGGCAATTTGACATTTTCGAAATCATTACAAACGGGACAATAATTCCTGCCGATAAGGTTCTGGATACCATTGAAAAATTCAAAGATAAAATGTATATAATGATTGATAAATATGGCGACCTTTCAATAAATGCGGATAAACTCGCGGGAATGTTTAAAGGCCGGGGTATCAATCATTCTATTCGGAAGTATTATGGTGAAGATGCGCATTGCGGCGGCTGGGTTGATCTTGGTGATTTTGCGCATAAAAACAATGCGGAGGCGGCAGTAACTTTATTGTCAGAATGTTGTATTCCAAATAAACCCAAAGTGCATACTGGCCTCTATATTCCGGTTCAAGGCGAATCCGCCCTCACAATTCCCTACATGGCTTGTACAAATGGTATATTGCATCGTTGTGCCCGCGCATATGCTACAATGCTGGCGGGAAGTGTTCCTGTTACGGCGCCTGATTTTATCGATATTATGGATGACAGAAAATCTCTGGATCAGATACGTGAAGAAATACATAGCTTGTATATGATGGATTATCTTTCCGCTTGTGAATATTGTAACGGATTTTCTTCATCTTCCAGGCGGTATATGCCGGCTGAACAGTTATCTTGAAACAGCCGGATAAGTGGTTTTGGGGAAACAAATGTACCGGTGATTTCCCTGGATACGTATTTTAAGTCGGAAGATTTTTTGCCTACCTTCATTAAACTTGATATAGAAGGATCTGAAAAAGAGGCGCTTGTCGGTTCCAGAGAAATTATACAACAGATTCGCCCAAAGCTTGCCATTTGCGTTTATCATAAAATTGAAGATATATATGTTGTACCTGAATTCTTGCTAAAACACATGCCATCGTATCATTTTACTCTTCGTCATTACTCTCCGGATAATGACGGTACTGTACTCTATGCTATTTGATTTTTATTCTAATTAAGGCCATGTTTTTGGAGGTAATATAATGTCGCAAACCAATCACCATCAATGCAGTCTGAAATATCATCGCTATGCAGCGGAGGATATTGCCGCATTAATTGCGGGAAGAAAAATATATATATACGGTGGGGGGAAGGCCGGGAGCAGTTTTGAACTCGCCTTGAAACGTCATGGGTTTGAGATAGAGGCTTTTTTGGATAGGGCACATTTTCTTATCGGTATGGAACGCCATGGAAAGCCGGTTTTGGATCCGAATGTATTTTTAAGCAATAATAATGCCCGCCTTACATCGTTTGTTTTCGTTGCGGCGATTACCGACAAAGCAAACAAAGAAATGGTATTGATGTTAAGGAACTCGGGGTTTGAACCGGACAAAGATTTTATTAGTTTTAGAAAAGTTTCTCCTGTTTTTCCAGTGATTGATATATCCGGGCTCTGTAACCTAAGGTGTATTTCATGCTCAAGGAATGATCCCAATCGTGTACGCGAACACAGGAAGGCAGGTTTTATGAGCGCTGGTAATTATGAAAAGGTTATAAATAAACTTGTAGAAGAGATACCTTTTCTTCACAACGTAGATTTATATTCTACCGGGGAGCCCCTGCTAAATCCTGATTTACCCGCGATAATAAAAATAAATAACCGTCTGGGGATAGGAAGTCATATTTCAACCAACCTTAATTATGGAAAACATCTGGAAGAAACAGTCAAGGCAGGGCCCACCAATATCAGGGCAACGTCATTTAAAAGCATCACCCGGGAAAGACGTGATACAATGGAGAACCTTGGGGAGGGGACACATGGAGATCACGAAGGAAGAAGCGGACCGGCTGAAGGAGAGTCTGGGGGGAATAACTGACTGGCGGCGGCAATTGGGACATCTGCTGCACAAACTGATTGATGCGCTGGTAATCGGGCTGACGACGGTAGTGGCGGGATGGGGCGAATACAGTGTCATGGAAGACTTCGGTAAGGCGAAACAGGATTTCTTTAAAACGTTTCTGGAATTGCCGAA
>JAISFT010000130.1 GCA_031263435.1 Treponema sp.
TCCAGGACGATAACCACCTTTCCTTCCCGCAGGAGCCGGCGGTTTTCCTCCCCGGAGATGATGATCCGGGCGTCTTCCGCGTCGATGATCGGGTCCGTGGGCCGGATTCCGTAGACCCCCCGGGCCAGGATCCGCAGGGGTTTGTCCCCCACCAGGGCCGTCAGTTCCGGCGAAAGGCCGGAGGGGCTGTCCCGGAAGATCGATTCCGCGGAGGTGTAGTGGACCATCACGGTTTCCCGGGATTCCAGCATGGTCTTGTCGTAGATAAGGTTCATGTTAGTGTCCCATATTTTGGGGAACAGGCAGGGGAGGATACGGGCGTTTCGCCGGGCGCCGTGGAGGGGCAGTTCCCCCCCGGCGATGATCAGGATCCCCGTATGGGCCGCCGCGGGCGCGGAGGCCAGGACCCGGGGGGGCTCGGAGGGCCGGGAATGTTTGATGAATTCCGCGGAAAGCCCCCGCAGGCTGATGGTATAGGCCGCCTGCATACGGGACATATCGACCGACATGGCGGGGGGGTTGATCCGGGCGGAGAGGGCGTAGGTTTCTGCCCTGAACAGCGAAAAATTCCCTTCCGCGATATGATCCCCCACAAAACTGGAGGAATCTACCGGGATGGAGAGGATCAGGGGCCGCATCAGGGCCAGATATTCCGTTGTGATAAGTTCTTCCGCCTGGGTTCTGCCCGTGGGAAGCGTCAGTCCCCGGGATCCCAGGTCCAGCGAAACCTGGGCGGAAATTTCCATTTTGTCCCATTCCAGGATGCCGGAGATTCCGGTTCCCCGGGACTGGGCCGGGGCGGAAAGGGCAAGGCCCGCGAACAGGCAGAAAACAAGGGGGTAAACGGGGGACCGCAAAAAAGCCCTCCATCCGGTTTTCTTAGCCGCCTGTTGTACTTGTAGGTTTTTGGCCACTTGTTCACCTGCGGTGAACGTGTCGCAAAAACCACGATAAATGGGCGGCTTTAGCAGTTTGTAAGGTAAAAAATCGCCTAATCGGCGATTTTTTGGGTTTTTATGTGCAAAGCGCAGCAAACTGCCGGCCGCCTGTTGTATAGCTATCCCTGTACCGGAGTCCATTGTTATTTTATCGGCACCTTCAGGGTTCTGCCTTCGCGGAGAATCCCCGACAGTTCCATATCATTTGCCCGGGCCAGATCCAGGAGGTCCGCGCCGTATTCCAGGGCGATGGACCAAAGGGTATCTCCCCTTTTTACCACATAGATCCCCCCAAAGTTTCCCTCCGGTTCCTGCCGTCTGAGGTAGGGGCCAACCTCGTTAAGGGCCGGTATTTTCAGGCGGCTCCCGATCTGCAGGGCCGTGCTTTTAATCCCCGGATTGGTCTGTTCGATGAGGGACACGCTGACCCCGTAGTGGAGGGCCAGGGCGGAAAGGGTATCTCCGGAGCGTATCGTATGGTAGTAATGGTCTACCAGTTCCGTGGTCCCCGCGAGGACCAGCTTTACCTGTTCCGCGGTTTCCGCGGGAACCTTTAACAGGTAGTTCGAAACGGGGGGGCTGATGTTGAGCAGCAGCTCTCCGTTTCCCCGGCCCAGGAGGACCGGATCGATGCCCGTCTCCCGGGCCAGCAGGTTCAGGTCCACGATTTTTTCCAGGGGGACTCTGGTCCATTCGGGGCTTTCCTGCCAGTTCTCCAGGCCGTAACGCCGGGGTTCGGAGAGGATCCGGGCTGCCGCCAGGAGCTTGGGCACGTAGTGGATGGTTTCGGTCCGCAGGGCCTTCCGCCGGGAAAGTTCCCAGTAATCCCGGCTGCCGGTCCGCCGTATGGTCTGGTTTATTCCCCCCAGGCCGCTGTTGTAGGCCGCCAGGGCCAGGGGCCAGTCCCCCAGCATCTCGTAGTTTTCCTCCAGCTTCCGCAGGGCCCCCTGGGTGGATTTCCAGAAGTCCATCCGCTCGTCCACCCAGTCGTCCACCCGCATGTCGAAGGGGGCAATCGAATTCTGCATGAACTGCCACAGCCCCGCGGCGCCGGAACGGCTTTTTGCGGTAGGGACATAGCTCGATTCGATGACCGGCAGGTAGAGCAGTTCCATCGGCAGGCCCCGTTTTTCGATCTCCCCCCGGATGAAGCCCAGGTAGGGGTTTGCCCGTTCCATTACCCCCCTCAGCCAGGTTAGGCCGGCGGGGCTGCTGTACTGGGCCAGGTAATGCAGGGTCAGGTCCTGGTCAAGGCCGGGGATGGGGCCGATCTTGGGGTTCCGGTCCGCTGCGGGGCTGCGATCTTCCCGGGCCTGCCGGACAATGCGTTCCGGCGGGGGGAAGATCTGCTGCCGCAGGGGCCGGCCGCGGGCTGTTGGGGCGGGCTCCGCCGGAAGGACAGCCTCCGCAGGGGCGGCCTCCACCGGGGGGGCGGCTGTCAAAGGGATGGCCCCCGGCTCTGCCGGGATCGCCGGTTCTTCCGCCGGGGGGACAGTCTCCGTCAAAGGGAAAGCCGCCCCTTCCGCCGGTTCTGCCGCCTCGTCCGGTATATCCAGGGCCGCGGTCTGGTCTGTCTGGGCCGCGGGGTTTTCCGCCGCGCCGGGCTGCGGGGCGCCGGCCAGCCACAGGATTACCGGCAGGATCAATACCGCTCCCGGTACCGAAAACGGCGCCGGGAGCAGAGGCCGGTTTGGCATTCTGCCTTGGCTAAAAGCCGATGGCGGTTTGCAGGGTAAGAAATCGCCTGACGGGCGATTTTTGGAGGTTTTATGCGCGAAGCGCAGCAAAACGCTGGGTTTTTGCGAAGCAAAAACTTGAAGGCGAAAAACGGCAGGGATGCTGTTTTTCGCCCGCGCAAGGGATAGAAGCGGAAATACCGCAGACCCCCCAAAAGGTGCCTGCGCCATTCTGGCGACACCTTTTTGGGGGGTCGAGGAATTGAAGCGGATAGCCCGGTCCCCGCCGCAGGCGGGGATGCGCCCTAAATATGGAATCCACAGTTTAAATAATGTCCCGATACTAGAATTTTTCGCCATAGTACACCCCTGCCCATTCCCAGCGGCCGTGAATTTCCGGGTCCAGGGGAAAGTAGATCTTCCTGAAGTACAGGTACCAGGTGGAAATGTACTGGGACCAGCCCCAGGTCCGCAGGTACGATTCGTTGGCGTTGGACCCTGAATCCAGGGTATCGGCATAGCGGATGCGGCTGTTCCGCATGAAGTCCGAAAGGTTGAATTCCGCCATCCCCGAATCGTCGGTTTCTTCCTGTTCCCAGGAACGGGCGAAAAAATTGACCTTTGCCCGGTAGGACCAGAGGCGGCTGCTGGAGCCCGCGTCGATGGCGGTCTTGATGGCGCTGACCAGGGCGGGGAGGTTTTCGAAGGTCCAGTCCTTGGGAGAATTGTTAAAGTCCACCAACTGCTTGGCGTAGTTATCCGCCCGGGGGAAGTTGGGGATGATGGTCCCCTGGTAGGGCAGGTACTGGGTATAGGCCTGGATAGCCCCGTTCCAGTCCCCGATTTTTTCGCAGGCCTGGGCCAGCATAAAGTAGGCCTCCCCCAGGTTGATCTGATCGGAAAAACGGGAGATAAGCTCCTGGTAGTAGCGGACCTGCTGTTCGTCGTTTTCCACCAGGTTGATCAGCTCCTTGAGGCAGGCCAGGTGGATGGACTGGTCCATGACCCGTAAATCGGGGTAATTTTTTATGATGATGTCGAAGTACAGGGCCGCCACGGGGTACGCCTCCATCCTGATATACGCGTAGGCGATCATAAACAGGTAGTACGTGTGGTAGGGGCCGTCGCCGGGGTCGTTGACCCGGCGGCTTAAAAAATTAACCAGCAGGGGGAATTCTTCCAGCCGGGCATAGGTGTTGGCTATTTCCCGGATAAGGGCAAACCGTTCTTCCCCGGCTTCCGGCCGGGCCGCCAGGAGCAGGTGCAGTTCCCGCAGATATTCCCGGTTCTCCCCGGTTCCGGCAAGGTAATAGGGATCGATGGATGCTGTCCCCGGGAATACCCGGCCGAACAGCAGGGGTACCCTATCCTCCAGGCCCGCCAGGCCCCTTTCCCCGCAGGCAAGGAACAGAGTACCGATAAGGGGGATGACAAGGGGGCCTGCCGCAAGAATCAGCCTTTTCCGCAACCACATTACTTATTACTTTAACATTAGCAAAGCTTGGCAGAAAAGGGGTATACAGATATAATTTTATACATGCGGTTTCCCTCCCTCCGCCGCTTTGTTGCGCGCTTTGTTTTTATTATCGGTCTTCTCCTGATGTTCCTGGGCAGCGGGTTTCTGCTGGGAAACCTGGCCGGCATATCCCGAATCTCCGTTCTGAGTTCGTTCCTGTTTGTAATTATCGGAAGCCTCTGCGCGTTTCTGGCGATCAGGCTGAACAAGCGGGCGGTGTACCTGTTCTTCGCGGCCTTTTTTCTCCAAGTCGGTTTTTTCCTTTTTCTTTCGGCCCTGCATGTTTTTCCCGTTTCCTTTTCCCAGAGCTGGCCCCTTCTTTCGGTTTTCTGCGGCATAGCCCTGTTCCCCGCGGGCTGGCGCAGTTATGGCGGCCTCCGGATTGCCTATACGGTTCCCTCGGTCGCCTTTGTGCTGCTGGGCGCAGGACTTATGATCTTCTCCCTTGATTTGGTTGCCTTTTCGTTCCGCCAGTTCATGCTGAACTGGTGGCCCCTTCTTATCGTCCTGGCGGGTTTTGTCCTGGTCCTTGTTTCCCTTGGCGCCAAGTCCAATGCCGGGGATCCAAAGCGGTGAGGCTTTCGCCCATCGCTGCCGGCTGTTTACCGGTTCTTTTTTTTGCTGCCAGTTGGCAGATTTTCGGGCAGAACACGGCGAACAACCCGCCGGCCCCCGGTACCCAGGGGGGAAGTGTTACGGAGGAGATCCGGGCCCTTACCGAATCGGGAATCCCCTCCCTGATGCGGCGGGCCCTGGACCAGATACGGCAGCGGAACCTGAGTTCCGGGGAATTCGGCCGGATCATGAACGCCGTCAACATTGTCCTGTTCCGCCGCCTCTACCCGGATGTCCACATCCAGCTCCCCATTTCGGACCCCCCCCAGTCCCACACCTACGCCCGGATCCTCCGGGATATTGACCGCGGCGTCTACAGCCCCCCCGCGGCCTCCAGCACCGATTATCTGGAACTGGTGCTTCCCTTTCTGGCCCTCCTGAACGAGACCCGGCAGGATCGCCTGCTCCCCAGCCTTCCCGATCTGCGGAGGGCGGCCTCCCTCGATCCCGGTTCCGTGCTGGCCCCCCTTTTTATGGGCATGGTCCATGAGCGGACCGGCAGCCTGGACGAGGCCCTGGCCGACTATACCGGGGCCGCTGCAATTTCGGAGGAATGTTACCCCGCCCGGCTGGGGCTGGCCCGGATTTACGGGCGGCGGGAAAACTACGACGCCGCGGTCCAGGTGCTGGAGGACCTGATCCGCAGCTTCCCCGACAATTTTGCCGTTAAGCGGCAGTTGGCCCTGGGCTATTATCAAAAGAAGGACTGGTCCCGTGCCCAGGCCGTCCTGACCGAGTGTCTTCAGCAGGAGCAGGACGGAGAACTCCTGTTGATGCTGGCCCATTCGATGGTAGAACAGGGCAGGTTCCTCCCCGCGCAGCGGCCCCTGGATCAGTACTCCTCGATCAATGCCCAGAATCCCCTCTACCTGTTTCTGCGGGCCCGGGTCCAGGCGGAAGGACTGCGGAACCAGGATTCCGCGCTTAACTACCTGCGGTCCCTTATCCGGGCAGGCGGCGCGGAGAACGACGCCCTTATCTATGCCGCCCGGCTTTTTATGGAATCCCCCCGCTCCGAGGACCGGGACGAAGGCCGCGCCCTGGTCCGGCGTCTTCTGGATCAGGACAAGCCCCCCCCGGAAGTCATCCGCCTGTCGGTGCGGGACAGCATCAACAGCGGCGACTGGCAGACCGCCCGGAACCGCCTGGCCCCCCTCCTGCAGGAGAATCCCCAGAACCAGGACCTCCTCAGCGCCTACACCATCGAGCGGGGCCTGGGGAACAACGCCGCCGCCCTTGCCTATGCCCGGGACCTCTACGAAAAGAACCCCGCCGACGACGAAGGGGCCGCGGCCTATATCTCCGCCCTCATCGAGACCGGACGCCAGGCGGAGGCGGGCCGGCTTATCGAAAGCCGCCTGGCCGCCAACATCAGCGATACCCAAAAAAGCCGCTACTACTACCTGCGCAGCCGCATCCGCAGCGCCGACGACCAGATCGTGGCGGATCTAAGGGCCAGCCTCTTTGCCGATCCCCGGAACCTCTCCTCCATGATCGCCATGTTTGAATTTTACCATTTCCGCCGGCCGGAAAAGGCCCGGGCCATCATCTACCTGCGCCAGGCCCTGGCCCAGGACCCCACCAACGCCCAGCTCCGCCGTTATGCGGAGGAGTACCCGGAAGTCATGAATTAGGAAGGGGGGGCCCGCTACCACGGACAATCCGCCCGCAGCCGCCCCGCTGCGCAGGGACGCTACCGGTTTGGCCCCCCCTCGGCTCCAGCCTTGCCGCCTGATGTGTGGAGTTTTGCGAAGCAAAACTCCTAAAAGCATTGCCGCGTCAGCGGCAATGCTTACGCCTACCCCCCAATCGGTTCCGGCCGTAAAAAGACCGGCTGAGTGGGCCCTGGCCCTGCCCTCGGCTCCCCCGTCATGTTGGCCTTGGGGAGGATCCACAGACTTTTATACAAAAATAAGCGCCGATGTCCTGCCTCACCATTCCCGGACCTTGAATGCCCCCGATGCCTCCGCCACAGTAACCGAGTCCCCCGACTGCACCAGAACATACAAACCCTTCCTCTGCGCATATTCCCGCACCTTCCCCGCTACCACCATTCCCGCCACCGCCCCTACCAGCTTCCTCCGGTCCCCCCGCTTGTCCAATTCCTCCCGGACCTTCCCAATCCGCTCGATATGGTCGTCCACATCCTCCGCCGTCAGCGTCGATTTGATCTCCACCGGCATGGCGTAGTCCCCGTTTTCAAGCAGCATGTCCACCTGTACGACTGTCCG
>JAISFT010000167.1 GCA_031263435.1 Treponema sp.
CCAAAGACCTTATAGGCGTCCCCATCCAGAATACAAACCTGGAGGATCTTCTCGTCAGGGTTCACAATCCAGTACTCCCGGACCCCGGCCTGGCGGTAGGCGTTGAACTTGTAGAGAAAATCGTGCCGGGCGGTAGAGGGGGAAAGGATCTCCACCACCATATCCGGCGCTCCCCTGCAGCCCTGGTCGTCCAGTTTGGCAGGGTCGCAGACCACAGTAATATCGGGCTCAAAGAAGGTGTCATCGCTGTTGTCCTCCCTGGGGAAAAGCCGGACCCCAAAGGGCGCGGGGTAAACCCTGCAGACCGTCCCCCTGCAAAAGGCGTAGATCTGGGCGAACAATTCCATCAGGATCTCCTGGTGGATCCGGTTTGGGAGAGCCATCAGGCAAGCCTCGCCCCCAAACAACTCATATCGCTCCCCCTCATCCCAGGTAAGGACATCGGCATACGTGTAGTACATCTCTTCTTTTTCACGGACCAAGGGCATAATGAACCTCCCTATTATCATAATGGCCGGGGCAAGCCCCATCTACAATCTCCCGCCGCCAGGATAAACGCCAAGGAATTTTGGGCGCATCCGGCTTGCGCCGGACCGGACTATCCGCCCAGCCAAAAACCCGCCAGGGTTTTTGGTTCTGTTCGGTTATCTTGAGGCACGACCAGCATAACTTGACACTCAAGCCATGCTTGACTTGGCATAAAACCCCGTTGAACCAAACAAGATTGTGTACGGCAGAGCCGTGGCAAAGCGTTTACGTTTGTAGAAGGCTGCAGATCCTCTCCATGATTGCTGTGGCAGGGGAGCGCCAGGGCATAGCCCCCGGGAAAATATTTGGAATTCCCTGCCGGAGCGTATCGAAGATACGACATATCGCAGATATGACGTATCGAAGATAGCGCAGGCAGATTCTACAAGCGTTTTCCCGGAGGCTATGCCCTGGCGCTCCCCTGCCACAGCGTATCA
This sequence comes from Treponema sp., assembly GCA_031263435.1. Next base: position 966 of record JAISFT010000167.1, read on the forward strand.
TAGATAGCGGAGGCAGACTCTACAAGCTTTTTTCCGGGCTTTGCCCTGCTCTTGCTGTACATGATTAGAGTACGGTATTTTCTCTGACAGAGATCGTCGTGTACGCCGGGATTAAACGAGGAGGCTGTTACGATGGATAGAAACATACCCATAAACATCGAAGGACTGGATACACAGCAGGGAATGGCCATGACCGGCGGAACCCCGGAGGCCTACGGTACTGTGCTGGAGGTCTACTGCCGGGATGTGGAAGATCGCCTGAAAACCCTGGCGGCCTTCGAGGACGGGGGCTGCCCCCCGGAGGACTTGCCCGGTTTTGTCAGCCAGGTCCACGCCTTAAAAAGCGCCTCCGCTTCTATAGGGGCCGCGGCCCTTTCGGTAACGGCCGCGGAACTGGAAGCCGCCGGCAGAAGGGGGGACCGGGAATGTATCCAAAGGGCCTTGGGGGCGTTCCGCCGTTCTCTGGACAGTACCGCTGCCCGCATAAACGCCGCCCTACAGAGCCGGGCCGCCTTGCGGAGCCAAGCCTTGCGAAGTCAGGCAGCCCAAGACCGGGACCTGCCGCAGGACTCCGGTCCTGGCGGTGAACAGGCGCGGGAACTGCTCCTGGGCTTAAAAGCGGCCCTGGAAGCGGAAAACATCGAAAACATCGACCGTTTTATCAGCGATCTGGAAGCCCTGCCCCTCTCCGGGCCGCTCAGGAAAGCCTGCGATGATATTTCCGGCAACGTGCTTATCTGCGAATTCCCCGCGGCCATAGCGGTCATTGACAAACTGCCGCCCTTTCATTCAAAAATTACCGGCATGGAGTCTGAAACAGACAAAGCTTAACCCCGCGGTAAAAACCGCCCAAGGATTTTGTTATGGCCTATGAACGGGAACTTATTGTTCTGGTGGATGATAACCCGGCAAACCTGCGGACAGGGAAAAATGTTTTAAGCGGCCGCTACAATGTTTTTACCGTACCATCGGCAAAGAAGATGTTCGACATTCTGGAAAAAAATGTTCCCGCCCTCATCTTGCTGGATATCGACATGCCTGTCATGAACGGATACGAGGCCATACAGATCCTCAAGGCCAAAGAGGAAACCTGCAATATCCCGGTTATATTTCTCACCGGCAAAACCGATACCGATAACGAGCTTGAGGGCCTGAGCCTGGGGGCCATTGATTATATCACCAAGCCCTTCGTCCCTCCCCTCCTGCTCAAGCGCATCGAAGTACATCTGCTGGTGGAATCCCAGAAACGCAGGCTGGAACTTCAACAGCAGGAACTCAAGTATTACAACGCCTATCTTCAAAAGGCTTTTTCAACCTACCTTTCCGGGGAAGTTGTCCAGGACATCATGACCGATCCTTCCCGCCTGCAGCTTGGGGGATCCAAACGGCAGATGACCGCCGTCTTTACCGACATCCAGAATTTCTCCTCCCTGGCGGAAGAACTGGACCCGGAGGATCTGGTGCAGATCCTCAACATCTACCTTACCGGCCTGAGCGATAGTATCCTGGAACAGCGGGGCACCATAGATAAATACGTCGGGGACGCCATCATAGCCTTTTTCGGGGCCCCCCTGGAAATTCCCGACCATGCCCTGCGGGCCTGTACCGCGGCGGTTTTGATGAAACGGAAAGAGCGGGAACTGAACAGGGAATTCAGCGAAAACGGTTTAAGCCCCGCGCCCCTGCTCACCAGAATCGGCGTCAACACAGGCAGCATGGTGGTGGGAAACATGGGCAGCCAGCGGAAGATGAACTACACGATCATGGGGAACGCGGTAAATATCAGCTCCCGGCTTGAGGGGCTGAACAAGATGTACGGCACTTGGATTCTTGTCTCCGAAGATACGGTCCGCGAAACGGGGGATAATTTTCTTGTCCGCAGACTCGACCGGGTCAGGCTTGCGGGGATCCATACCCCCATACGGGTTTATGAACTCATAGAATTCTCCGCGCTGGTAACGGAAGAACAGCGGAGGACGGTAGATATTTTTCATGAAGCCCTTGTTTATTTTGAAAAAAGAAACTGGGCCGCGGCGGAAACAGGTTTTCAACAGGCCCTCGATCTGACCCCCGGAGATAACCCCTCACAGGTATTTCTGGAACGCTGCAGGGAAAACATCCTGAACCCCCCGTCCCCGGACTGGGACGGGGTTTTTGAATTAAAATACAAGTAGCTTCGTTTGTAGCACCGGCCCGGAATTTACACCTCTCCCCATAATCTGTCCAGCGATTCCATAAATTTTCCCAGCATCTCCAGTATTCCCGGTTTCCGGTGCAGTTCTTTTTCTGCCGAGTCGCAGCAGGCCGCATACGCGTCGGAAAAATTTCTGAATTCATTCCGGTAGTTCCGGTCATCCCCCGCCAGGGAAAGGGAATCCTGATCCGATCCGTAGATTAAAAAATAGCGCTTCGCATCTTCCCTAAGCTGAATACTTCGCACCACATCCTTTACCCGGTGCATGGACCGGACCGTGGTATTAAAATCGCTGATCTCAATAATATTAAGTTCCAGGGTATCCCCTTCACGAAACGTGGCGGCCAGGTACGAGATAAATTCACCGTAAAAGGCAGCCAGCGAAGGGTAGAATTCCCCAAAGAATTTTCCGGCGTTTTCCGCATTTTTCAGCATATAATCGCAGGGAACCCTGATTGTTACATGGCTGTTGCTCATGATCCTGCGGGCGGATCTTCGGAAAAGACGCAGAATCTCCTCCCCCAGTTTTTTGATTACCCGGGTGTTGATCAGGGCAAACCAGAAAAACGGAATGGAAAAGTGGGATTCAAAAAGACATTCGGTTTCTTCCCCATTATCCCGCAGCAGGTACGCATTGTTTGTCATCCTCTCATTATCGGCGCTTTTGGTGTCCCGCGGGCCGATTCGGGAGGACTTACTACACAGGATGTTGATTTTTTTACGATTCACCGTTATCCTGAAAATCCGGGGAGTATGCCAATGGACGAAACGCCGGCGGATCGGCGGATCCGCAAGACCAGGGACCGGCTCAAGCAGGCCCTGATCAAGCTGCTTTTGAAGAAGGATCTTAAGGACATCACCGTCAGGGAGCTTGCGGAACTTGCGGATCTTAACCGCGGAACCTTTTATCTGCATTACCAGGATGTGCCGGAACTGTTCCGGCAGGTTGAAGAAGAACTGGTGGAGGAATTTTCGCAGTACATCGTGAAGTACAAGAATTATTCCGCAATTTTGCGCATGCCCATACTGGGCGATCTGTTTCAATACGTTACCCTGAACAAAGAGGTCTGCAGCGCCCTGCTCCGCTCCCGGGATTCAACCTTTGTCGTCCGGCTGTTCGAACTGATCCGCCCCGAATCCCCGGACGAATTCCGGCGCTATTACAGACGCTGGGACGAGAAGTACTGCGATTACTATTACGATTTTATCTGCTACGGGGCCTTTGCCATGCTGCGGCGCTGGCTGGAGGCCGGGATGAAGGAAAGCGTAGAACAGATAAGCCTGATGGTGGACAAGATGATTAGTAATTGTATCGAAAATATTGCATGAGGTAATGATGAACTGTGATGTGTTGATTGTAGGCGCGGGACCGGCGGGCATTTTTACTGCCCTGGAGATAATACGGCTCAAAAAGAAAAAGAACATTATAATCATGGAAAAAGGGCGGCCCATCGAAAAACGGGCCTGTCCCAAGATCAACACCAAAAAGTGCATGAGCTGTAAGCCCTTCTGTCATATTACTACGGGCTTTTCCGGCGCTGGGGCCTTTTCCGACGGCAAGCTTTCTCTAAGCTGCGAAGTAGGGGGGGATCTGCCGGATCTTATCGGCCGCCAGACCACCCAGGAACTTATTGATTATACCGATTCTGTGTACCTGGAATTCGGCGCCGTCCCGGTCGTGGAGGGGCTGGATAAATTCGAGGAGACCAAGGACATACGCCGCCGGGCCATCAAGGCAGGGCTCAAACTGGTGGATTGTCCCATCCGCCACCTGGGGACCGAGAAGGCCCAGGAACTGTACTGCAACATCCAGCAGTACCTGATTGAGCAGGGAGTCGAGATCCTCTTCGAAACCGAATGTGTCAGCCTTGTGCTGGAACAGCATATCTGCAAGGGCGTCCGGGCCCACCAGGTGGGGAAGGAAGATTATTTTGAAGTCCGCGCCGCCTCCACCATCGTTGCCGCGGGCCGCCGGGGGGCGGAGTGGCTGGAGGGGATCTGCCGGCAGTACGACATCCTCCACGAGGC
>JAISFT010000065.1 GCA_031263435.1 Treponema sp.
TCCCTGCTCTGGAACAACCGGAACGACCTGGACATCCACGTCATAACCCCCCGGCAGGAGGAGATCTTCTACGGCCATACCCGGGACGCCGCCGGTGGTTTCCTGGACGTTGATATGAACGTTGGCGGCGAAACCACCAAGCCGGTAGAAAATATTTTCTGGGCCCAGGGCAAGGCTCCCCAGGGGCAGTACCGGGTTTTTGTTCAGAATTACGGGTACCATGAGAGCAGGCGGGGGCCCACTGCCTTCCAGGTGGAGATAAAAAACGGCAATGAGTACAGCTATTTCGAGGGGACCGTTTCCGGTTCGGGAAGGGGCAGCAATACCGAGGTCTGCGCCTTCGAGTACAAGGGTTCCGCTGCTCTGCAGCAGGAAAAGGCCCTGATCTACCAACTGGCGGAAACATACCGGCAGATGGGGATCACCATCTCCACCCTGGGGGTGGGGGTCGGTTTTGACCTGGAACTGATGAAGAAACTCGCCGAGGAAGGGGGCGGCAGTTCCCGCTTTATCAGCGACCGGGAGGAGATGCGGAAGACCTTCGACACCGAGTTCGAACGGATGGCGGTGGTTCTGGCCCAGGAAGTTTTGATGGAACTGGAGTTTATGCCGGGGATTGAGATCATCGAGACCTGGGGCTACCAGCATCAGGTAGCGGGGAACCGGATCTCCTACCGGCTCCCCGCCCTGCACCTGGGGGATTATGAAACCCTTCTGGTCCGCTATCGTCTGCCCGCCCAGGGGCCGGGGGATGCAAGACAGCTTGTCCGGTTCCGGCTCAGGGCCCGGGATGTCCAGGGCAGGGATCTGCGGCCCCTGGAAAAGGATCTGAACATCGCCCTCTCCGAGGCCCCGGCGGACGGCATCTCCAACGGGATGGTCCTTTATTCGGGGACCATGATGCGTTTCGCCGAGTCCCTCAAAGAAATCGGCGGCCTCTACTACGCCGGCCAGGATGATCTTGACGCCCTTTCCCGGCTGGAACAGGAGATCAGCCGCCGGGAACCCGGAGCGGCGGAACGCCGCCGCCTGGACGGACTGCAAAGGGCCATCCTGGAACGGCTGGAACGGGCCCTGCAACAAACCAGAGCCTTCCGGGAGGAAATGGAGAACGCAAAGCTCAGGCTGGACGACCGGGATGCCTTTGTCCCGGAGCTTGAAATCCTTGCCCGCTACGATGAGATTCTGACCAGGGAACTGAAGGATATGGGCTGGACTCTGGCGGACAGGGCCGGCGCTGCCGGCGGCGCAACGGACGGTTCCGTGCCGGACGTCCCGAACAACGCGGCGATCCCCGCAGCGCTGGAACTCCTTCAAAACCGGGTGGAAGGGCTTTTTAAAGAAATAAGCCTCTCCTTCCCCGAAGGCGAACGTTCCGTGGCTGCCCTGGCCCCCTTCGCCATTCGGGACGGGACTGAACCGCCCTTCCTCTCCTATTTGAATGAAAGCGCCCTGGTTGCCCTGGCGGGGAATCCCCGGCTGACCCTGGTAGAGCGGAGCCGCCTGGACGCGGTGCGCTCGGAACAGCAGCTTGCCGCCGCAGGGTTGCTGGACACCGACGCTGCCATCGCGGTGGGCAGACTGCTGGGCGCCCGGTATATGATAACCGGCCAGGTGATCCCCATGGCAAGCCAGGTGATCGTTTTTGGCAGGGTGATCGACGTGGAAACCGCCGAGATCCTCAGCGCAGCGCAACTGTTCCTGGACCGGAAAACAGTAGGGGAACTCCTGTAGACCGGGAGCTATTTATTGGCCATTAGTATTACTATGGTGTTATTTTCAATTCTCGATTCCATTTCCTGTTTGCCTCTTTCCATCGCTTCAATTTCCATTTTGGCATTGTTTATTTCTTTTTCCAGCATTAGTCTGTCGCTTATATCAGTTGCGTTTTGTAACAGATCGTTGCACTTTTCCAGTATATTTTTCGTATAGGTCAGTCTCCTTTCCGTGTCGCCAAAATATTCTCCAATGCTGCTTCCCTGTATATTTTCACTAACCACAACTCCAAATGATCTTATTTTTAAAAGAAAATCAGCGGAACTATTCCTTGGCATACTTACCGTTGTCCTATGGGTGTTTATGGTTATGTCTTCCCGTATTATTTGGCCGTCATTTTGAAAGATTGCGTCAAAGACATTTTGCTTTAACAGCGCAATATCTTTATTGAAAATATGCACATCAATGTTATACACCACCCTTTTTGACAAAAAAATGTCCGAATAATTCATTGGATCATCTGTGTTTTTCGGACCGGAATAACAGGAAAAAAGAGCAAAAATAACAATGCAGGGCCATGTTTTCAGGGCAAATTTTTTAAGCAACATAACGATTCCTCTTAAATAACCTATCATCACATCTTATATGGCGGACCATGAACCATTCGGGGCCTTTTCGCGTTTTTCCAGCATTAGGCGGGATTCCGTTTACACGCCCCAGGCCGCCATAGCCGCCTTGAAAGCCCCGGCGGAGGAGCGAATCGTCTGTTCGTCCACGCAGTAGGCAAAGCGGACCCAGCCGCTCTTGCCAAAACCGGCGCCGGGGACCCCCAGGATCAGGTATTGCTTGAGGTGATTCACAAAGGCGCCGTCATCGCCAAGGGCGCCGTCCTTCCCGGACGGAACCCGGCAGAACAGGTAGAAGGCGCCTTCCGGCTCCGCGTAGGAAATGCCGGCCTGGTCCAGGACTTCCTTAAAGGCGTCCCGGCGGCGGGCGTACACGCCCACGTCCACCGACTCCTCCGTCAGTTCCGCCACGATACGCTGCATCAGCGCGGGAGCGTTCACGTAGCCTAAAACACGGGTGGCGTACACTAGGCCGTTCAACAGATCTTCCCGGTCCTGAATGGCGGGGTTCGCCGCAATAAAACCGATCCGCTCCCCCGGCAGGGAGAGACTTTTGGAGTAGGAAGTGACCACCAGGGAATGGGGGTAGGCCGAAAGCACGGGCGGGGTTCCGCCGGGGATATAGACGATTTCCCGGTAAGGCTCGTCCGCCACCAGGAAGGGGAAACGGCCGGTCTTTTTGCCATGGGCTTCCAGGATTTCCGCCAGGCCCCGGAGGGTTTCCGCAGGGTAGACCCGGCCCGTAGGGTTGTGGGGGGAATTGATCAATACCGCCGCGGTTTTTTCGTTCAGCGCGGCGCGGATAGCGTCCAAATCAAGGTTGAAGTCCGGCAGGGAATCCACCTCCCGCAGTATGCCCCCGTGGTTTGCGGCATAGGAGCGGTATTCCATAAAATAGGGCCGGGGCGCCACTACCTCGTCCCCGGGGTTGAGGATGGTCTTGAAAACCACGTTGAGCCCCCCCGCCGCGCCCACGCACATGACGATGTGGGAACCGTCCAGGCTGATCCCCTGCTCCCGGGATGCCTTTTTTGCCAGCGCCTCCCGGACCTCCGGGAAACCCTGGTTGGACATATAGCCGTGGGAACCCCTGGACTTGCCCGCAGCGTCCTCCTCGGCCAGGCGCAAAAACACCCGATGGAATGCCGGAGGCGGTTCGACATCGGGATTCCCCAGGGAGAAATCAAAGACCTTGTCGGTGCCGTGCAGCTTTTTTAAGCGGGTCCCCTCCTCAAACATTTTGCGGATCATGGAAGATGAACTTAACGCTTCTTTTACGCCCCGTGCTATGGCCATAACCTTCTCCTCAAATTTCTGCTGTTTCCGGGCCGATTTTAGCCCTGTGGCGGGAATCGTCCTTTTGCCGGGCTCCCCAGCCGGCAAGCTGGAGAATTACGGGGATCAAGCCGGAGCTTGCGTCCGTAAGACTGTATTCAACCCTTACCGGAACTTCGGGATATTGTTTCCTCACCACCAGGCCGTCCCCTTCCAGTTCCTTCAAGGTTTTCGACAAAACGGCGTTGGTTAT
>JAISFT010000173.1 GCA_031263435.1 Treponema sp.
GTGCCGAAGCGACCGCACCGAAATATTCGACAGTTTGGAAAATTCCCCTATTTTGAGCATGACCATTCTCCGGTATACGGTATTGTACCGACGGTCGGTACAAAATGAATATACAAAAACCCGCTTTTGTTGTCAATGCCATAATTTGGTGCCAGGCACCTTTTTGCGGTTTTTAGCGGATATCTGCAGGATTACGGAAAAAAGTACAAGCCTTTTTTGATGAATTTTCCATGATGGAGGGGCGGTGGAACCCTGCGGGGGGTTCCGGCTGCGGCGCTGGGGGGGTGCCGGAAGCCACCGCAGGGCGAAGCCCGAGGAGGCTGGAGGCAGGGGGGGCCAGGGGAACCAAAAACCCGTCAGGGTTTTTGGTTTGCGGGGTTTGGGGATTCCCAAACCCCGGCTACGGGGACATTGACCGTGGTAGCGGGCCCCCCCTTCCTAGTGAAAGTGCGGGTTTTTTGATATGGTGGATGTATGCAGGAAAATATGCCCCTCTTTGTTTTGGACGCCTATGGCCTTATCTACCGTTCTTATTTTGCGTTTATGTCCCATCCGCTGCGGAACAGCCGGGGGCATAATGTTTCTGTCCTGGTGGGTTTTACCCGGACTCTGCTTAGTCTTATGGACGAGGGGGGGCTTGGGGTTCCCGATGCGCTGGAGAAGGGTTTTTGTCTGGCCGCGGCTTTTGATTCCCGCACTCCGACCTTCCGGCACAAGCTTTATGACCAATACAAGGCCAACCGGGAGAAGGCGCCGGAGGACCTGCACGATCAGGTGCCGCTGGTGGAGGAACTGCTGGAGGCTCTGGGGGTGAGGGCTTTGCGGGTGGATGGTTACGAGGCGGATGATATTATCGCTACGCTGGCCGGGATCTGCCGGAAGGAAAAGCGGCGCTGTTATATTGTTTCCAGCGACAAGGACCTGCTCCAGTTGGTGGGGGAGGGGACCTGGGAACTGCGGCCCCGTAAGTCGTCGGGCCCCGGCGGCGCGGGTCCTGCTTATGAGCTGGTGGGTCCTGATGAGGTTAAGGCTGAGTGGGGGGTGGGCGCCGACCGGATTCTGGATCTGCTCTCCCTTGTGGGGGACAGTTCCGACAATGTTCCCGGGGTAAAGGGTATTGGGGAGAAGACGGCCGTCAAGCTTATGGCCCGCTACGGGTCCCTGGACGGGATCTACAAAAACATTGCTACCGTTGAAGGAAGTGTGGGGAAGAAGCTGGCGGAGGGGAAGGACAGCGCCTACTTTTCCAAAAAGCTTATTGCGCTGGATGACCGGGTTCCCCTTTCCGTTAAGCGTATTGATGAGCTTGCCGCGGGGAATCTGGACCGTGCCGCGGGCGCCAGGGTTCTGTTCCGGGAGGGGGTGCTGCAGATGGCCCGCAAGCTGGACCGGAATGTGGGCGCCGGGGCCGAAGGGGCTGTGGCCGGTCCGGGGGAGGCCGGGTATCCTTCTGCGGCGCGGGACTCTGGGGCGCAGGATTCTGCGGCACAGGACTCTGAGGCGGGGGCCGAGGATATGCAGGGGATTCAAGGTGCTCAGGGTGTTCAGGGGATTATTCAAGCTCCCCGGCCCGCTGCGATTCCCGCCGAACTGCGGGGGCCCGGGACCTACGCGGCGATTCTGGACCTGGCGGAACTTAAGGCCCTGCTTGCCGCGGGGAAGAAACAGGGGCTTTTGGCCCTGGATTTTGAAACCGATTCCCTTGACGCCTGGAATGCCCAGCCTATCGGGATTTCCCTGGCCCTAAAGCCCCGGGAGGCTTTCTACGTGCCGGTGGCCCCCCACCAGGGTATTCACAGCCAGGAGGATGGGCCCGCCCCCTTCCTGGACCCGGAGAAGGTTCGGGCCCTTCTGGCCCCTCTGCTGGGGGACGAAAAGATGACCATTGCGGCCCACAACGCCAAATTCGATTACAAGGTAAGCCGGGGCTGGGGCGTTCCGCGGTGGAACTGCAAGATATGGGATACGATGGTGGCCGCCTGGCTGGTGGACCCGGAACGGAACAACTATTCCCTGGATTCCCTTTCATCCTACCATCTGGACTACCACGATGCCGTGGCTTACAACGATGTGGTGCCCAAGGACCGTACCTTTGACGCGGTGCCGCTGGAGACGGCGACCCGCTATTCCGCGGAGGATGTGGACCTGTGTTTGAGGATGCGGCAGTATCTGATGCCCGCCCTTGAGGCGGGGGGGGCTCCTGAACTTTTTGACCGGCTGGAAATGCCCCTGCTCCCCATTCTTGCGGAGATGGAGGGGGAGGGCATCAAGATTGAGCCGAAGGTTCTTAAGGATTACGGAGAGGAGCTGGGGATAGAACTGGCCCAGGTGGAAAAGAATACCTACGATCTGGTGGGGCACGAGTTTAACCTGGGTTCCCCCAAGCAGCTTCAGGAGGTGCTTTTTACCGAGCGGCAGCTTAAGCCCGGCAAGAAGACAAAAACCGGTTATTCCACCGATATGGCGGTGCTGGAAGACCTGGCCCGGGAAGATCCGGTCCCCGCCCTTATTCTGCGGCACCGGACTCTGTCAAAGCTTAAGTCTACCTATGTGGATACCCTGGTGGAGCAGGCGGATCGCCAGGGCAGACTCCACACCAATTTTATGCAGACCGGGACCGCCACCGGGCGGCTTTCCAGCAAGGAGCCCAATCTTCAAAACATCCCTATCCGGGATGAGGAGGGCCGCCGGATCCGGGAGGCCTTTGTGGCCCGTCCGGGGAATCTCCTGGTCAGCGCGGACTACAGTCAGATAGAGCTGGTGATCCTGGCCCATCTTTCCGGGGACGAAAATTTGGTTTCCAGTTTCCGCGAGGGCAAGGATGTTCATGCCCGTACTGCCTCCCTTATCTTTGGGATGGACGAGGACCAGGTGGACAGCGGCCGGCGGCGGATCGCCAAGACTATCAACTTTGGGGTTATGTACGGGATGAGCGCCTTCCGCCTGGCCAACGAGCTCAGCATTACCCGTACCGAGGCCGCGGCATTTATTGACGCCTACTTTAAGACCTATTCCGGGGTCAGCCGCTTTATCAACGAGCTTATTGATAAGACCGGGCGGACCGGCTATGCCTCTACCATCCTGGGAAGGCGGCGCTACATTCCGGCGATCAACTCCCGGAACAAGACCGAAAAGGCCGCGGCGGAACGGGTGGCGGTGAATACCCCCATCCAGGGTTCGGCAGCGGACATCGTTAAGACTGCCATGCTCAAGGTGGACCAGGCCCTAAGGACTGCAAAGAGTCCCGCGAAGCTGCTCCTTCAGGTTCACGATGAACTTATTCTGGAATGTCCCAGGGCGGAGGCCCCGGCCACAGCGGAACTGGTGCGGAAGGTGATGGAGGGGGCCGTATCCCTTTCCATCCCCCTGCGGGTCAGCGTGGAAACCGGCAAACGCTGGGGAGACTTCCACTGATGTTTTTATTGATGTTTTCACCGATGAGTTTTATTGATGGGTATTAAAGCTATGGATATTAAAGATCGGCCCTATTTTATTGCCCGGCTTGTTTCCTGGCACGAGGAAAATCGGCACGAGCGGATCCTCAACGCCGTAGAAAAGCTGGGCCGGGAACACTGGGATTATGAGATTGCCAGTTACTATGCCAGGGCTTTGAACAATCTGAAACGCTACAAGGACGCCCTGGATATTCTTCTCGATCACAAAGAGGAGGGCAAAAACGACGGGGTCTGGTATTTCCGCGTTGGTTATTCCCTTTACTACATGAACAGGGAGGCGGAGGCCGCGGAATTTCTTCTCAAAGCCATTGAACTTGGGGATGATGACGAGAGTACCCGGTTTTTGCTGCAGGCAAGCGTTGAGGAATCCAATCTCCGGCACACACAGAACAACCGGGAATACCACCCGGAACTCTACTCCGGCGAAGAGCTTTTGGCCCTGGAAACCCATATCGAAAAATATTTTGGTTCTTACCAGAATGTCTACCACGAGATTGAGTCCCCCGATATCCATGTTGATATTGCGGTTATTGAACCCTGCCCGCAGCGGAACTACTATGTGCTGGTAACTATGGGCATGGGGGCCCACAGGATGAAGGTTCCCCCCGGTTCACAGGGCCAGGACCGGGCGGAACTTATGGTCTGCCTGCCCCCGGAGTGGAACCTGGACAAGCTGGACGATGAGAAGTGGTACTGGCCCCTGCGCTGGCTCAAGATCCTGGCCCGGCTTCCCGTCAACGAAAATACCTGGCTTGGCTGGGGCCATACCATTCCCAACGGCGAGCCCTTCGCAAACAACACCAAGCTCTGCACTATTTTGCTGCTCAACCCCGGGGCCTTTGGGGAAAAATCGGCGCATTGTGCCCTGCCCGGCGGGGAGCGGATCAATTTTTACCAGATGGTTCCCCTTTATGACGAGGAAACCCAGTTCAAAATAAAAAACAACGCCCAGATCTTTCTGCGTTTTCTGGACCAGGAAGCCCTGGAGTACGTGCGGATTGACCGGGAAAACATCTGCGACGACACCATCACCTTTTAAGGAGGGGTCATAGGCCGTAAAGTACCACTGGTATCAGCATTACTGTCGGCCGCCCCGTGGGTACAATCTCGACAATGATCCGGTTGACCGATGCGATCTCCCCGTCGGCGGTCAGAACCAGATCGAAACTTTCCTCGTTTACCGTACAGCCCGAAGGGGTCATAACCGCGATATGCCGCGGTCCCTTTACCAGGCGGATTCCCGCGGGCAGGATGTAACGGATGTCGTAGTGCTGCTGGTTCGGCATCTTGTTGATGATCTTTATCCTGACGCCGAGTTCTTCCCCTCCGCGGATTTCTATGCCGCCGGGGAATTTGACCAGGGCCCTGGCGTGGATAAAATCGTAGTCAATGGAGCCGTCGATGCCCGCAAACCACTCTTTGAACCCTGCGTTGGCGCAGAGGGATTCCTTTTTCAGACCGTCTAAATCGGTGGGACCGCTGCCGATGCTTATACCGGTATTATGGGCCAGCAGCACCTGGCGCGTCATGTAAAGCGTCCGGTTCGCAAGTTCCGTACAGGTCGGCGGCAAATTCCAGATAGACCCCCTGTCTATGGCGACACTGATAATATCGTCCCCCACATAGGCGATCCAGTCTTTGGGGATGTTTTCGTAACCGCCGGTGATTCCCATGATGGACCCCAGGGTGGCGCCGGTGCAGTCCGTATCATCGCCGCAGCTTACCGCGACAAGCAGGGATTTTTTGAAATCCCCTTCGCCGTAAAGCCAGCCGATTACCACATACGCCACATTTGCCGGCGCCTGGAACCAGCCCAGATCCTCGCTGTCCTTAAGCACCTGTTCCCGGACCGTCTTCCAGTCAAGCTTCTTGTGGTACCCGTCCAGAACTATTCTGATGCTCCTGGCAACCCGGCAGTCTTCCGGCAGGTACGAAAGGCCGATGCCGATAAGCTTTTCCCGGTCCTTTTCAACAAAGGCGGCGCTTTCCACCGTGGCGGTAAAAATTTCCGCATAGGTCCCCTCCCCCGTTCCGTGGTCCACACAGGCATCGTAATACGCGTAGCGGGTTACCAGATCCGGCCTGCCCGGAGTACAGCAGGCCCATATTTCCGAACGGATCCACGCCCCGTTTGAATGTTTCCACGCGTTGTTATAATCCCCCGACAGGGGAGGCGTAAGCCCCGCCTTCATATTGTTCTTCCCGATTCCGTATTCATTCCAGTTGGGGGGAATGTAGTTGATCCAGTATTCCCCCAGGACCCGCTCGTTAATTCCCAGGGGACCGTAATTTTCAAGGGCCCGGAGCCAGATAAGCTGAAGGTCCAGGTCGTCGTTGGGAAGGGGTTTACCGGGGGGCGAATTGAAACCCGTAACATCCAGCAATTCCTTGCGCCCCTCGAAAGGCGTACCCAGCGTCCCCCCAATGTTTTTACCAGTCCAGCACGCGTAAATTTTGTCCAGAAGTTCCTTCTCGTTAAATTGCATATAA
>JAISFT010000224.1 GCA_031263435.1 Treponema sp.
GCCCGGTTGGTAAAGGAATTGCCGATCCGGTTCCCCATGCCGGGAAGGGCGGCGGCCCGGGCCAGGGATACGGCGTAGACCAGAAGATCGTCCCCGGCATCGATCACCGCCACCAGGGAACGGAGTCTGTCCCGGCCCACCGCAGAGATGATACCCACCTTAAGGGGTGTCAGGTTTCGCTGAATAAAGACCAGGGAATCGGACCCCGCGTAGTAGTGGTACTCGTAGAGGTTGTCCCCAAAGGTAAGATCCCGCTGCCGGGCGTAGAGGCTGAGACTGGCGGGCGGCTCGGCGTAGAAGGGGTCGGCAAGTTCCCGCTTGGTATCCGGGGAGTCGATGACCCGGGAATATTCGTAGAAGGTCCGCATGGTATCGCGGCTTGCGGAGTAATACTGGATGCCCGCCAGGGTGGAGATGGCCAGGGCGTTGTTAAAAAGGGCGGTCCGTTCGGCGCTGGTCCAGGCGGGCCGGGACGCGGAGCGGGGCTTTTCGTAGCGGCTCAGGCTTTCCACCATGATGCCGGCTCCCAGTTCTGCAAGAGTCTGCGTTAAAAGGGTCTGCACTTCCCCATGCCGGGGGGCCAGCGCGGGGCTTGGGTTTCTAAGCTGCACCTGGGAAAGGATTTTCCCGGCCCGCAGATCCGCGGCAGCCTCCGGCCCGGCCAGTTCTTCCAGGCTGAGGGCCCCGGCCCCTGCGGGGACCAGAAACAGGGCAAGGGCGGCAAACAACGCAAGGGGGGCCGGGATCGGCCCCCGCAGCCTGCGGGTTCTGCGGAGATTCAGGGGCGGCATAGTTCTTATTCTCATCATCATCATCCAGTAACAACCTAAAGCCCGTCCGGGTAACACCCAGGGAGGAACCGGGGGGTGGCGGAGGCCACCGGACCCGGCCCCGCCTGCGGGGCCGGGGAGGAGGCCGGAGACAGGGGGGGCCGGATCGAAGGCCCCCGCCGGAGGCGGGGAGGCTGCGGACCTGCTTTACGTGGTAGCAGGCCCCCCCTCCTGTATCTTTATCAGCGCATGCCGCCGCGGTAATAAACCCGTACCTGCTTATAGAGACCTTCCCCCTCGCTTTTGGTCTCCACATCGGCAATGTCGTTCAGGGTGGTATGGATCAGCCGGCGATCAAAGGGGTTCATCGGCTCCAGCAGGACGGAACTCCGGCTTTCCCGGACCCGGTCCGCCACGGAATAGGCAAGCCGCACCAGGGATTCGTCCCGGCGACTCCGGTAGTTTTCGCTATCCAGGATGATCCGCATATCCTCCCGGCCCAGACGGCCCGCGTAGATATTGGCCAAAAGCTGCAGGGCGTCCAGGTTTTTCCCCTTTTTCCCGATAAGGATGGAGGAAAACTCCGATTCAATCTTAAGCCCCAGCTTCCGATCTTCCCGAAACAGGACGGCTGCATCACCGGAGTAGCCCATCCGTTCAATAAGTCCCTCCACAAAGCCGATCATGGAAGTTTCAAATTCATTCCTGGGCTCCGGGTCGCCGTAGACCGGCCGGGTATATTCCCGCGGCCCCGCCCCATCCCCGGGGGTCTCGTCATCCTCCACCGGAATGTTCCCGGCGTTTACCGGTTTTTTCGTATGAACCTGAATTTTTACATAGCCCTTTTTAAATAAACCCTGCCGCTGGGTTTCCAGGATTTCCACATCAAAATCATCCTTTTCAAGCCCCAGCTCTGCTGCCGCCCGGTCAATGGCTTCCTTTTCGGTACGGCCTTCAAATTCGTACACCATATTGCTACGCTCCTCGCGATTGAGATTACCTGTGGGTTCTACTTTTTCTTCTTTCGGGAGGCGGCAACCGGCCTCTTGCCGCCTTTTGCGGAGAAATTCACCGCTTTTTCCGGCTTAACGACGCTTATCGTTTTAACAGCACTCCCCGCCGCGGCCATCTCGGCCCGCTTTTGGGCAAGGTACTTGTTGATTGTCAACTGCTGCACCATCGTAAGAACGTTGGACATGATCCAGTACACCAGGAGCCCCGCAGGTACATCGTAGAGAACAAAGAAAAACACGATGGGCATGGCGTACAGCATAATCTTCATCTGGGCGTTGCCCTTCTGATCCGGGGTTTGGGTAACCTTGCCGTAGAGCAGTTGGGACCCCACATAGATAAAGGGAAGAAGCCGGATATCGGTCCAGCCCACGATGGGCATACGGAAATTTTCAAAGTGGAATATCGATTCGGGGATGGAAAGATCCGGTATCCAGCCGGGGATGAACATGGCCCCCCGCAGGTCAAAATGGTTGTTGAAAAGGTTGTACATGGCAAGGAAGAGGGGGAGCTGCAACAGCATGGGCAGGCACCCGGAAAGGGGGTTATAGCCTTCCTTTTTGTAAAATTCCGCCATAGCCAGGTTCATTTTTTGGGGATTATCCTTGTATTTCTCCTGAATCTCCTTGATCTTGGGGGCCAGGGTCTGCATCCGCAGGGTCGATTCGGAACCTTTCTTGGTAAGGGGAAACATGAGTACCTTGACCAGCAGGGTCAGGAGGATAATTGCCACCCCGTAGTTGTGAACAATCCGGTTAAAGAAGGTAAGCAGTACCTTAAGGAGGGATTCCAGGGGCGCAAGGAAGCCCTTGGAATTGGCAACCTCCACGATCTGCATGTCCTTGAGCAGGAATCCGTTGTTCCCGCTGTTGTACAACTGGAGGTCCGCCTGGTTTTTGGGGCCCAGGTAGAACCGGTACTTGTCGTCCACACTGGCGGCCGCCGGCCGGCTGATAAAGAGCCGGGAAGCCCCGGCAAGCCCCGGTTCCGGCCTGGCGGAAAAGGCCAGATCGTACTGGGGAAAGAGGGGAATCGCGATAAGGGTAAAGTACTTCCCCGCAATGGCGGACCAGGAAGCCTGGGTGTTAGGCAGGATGGCCGGGTTTGCCTCGTTTACCTTCTCCTGCTTCCGCTTGCCGGATGAACCGGAGGCATTTTTGGTATAGGTAAAGTAGTTCCGGTACTCGTAGCGCTGATCCAGTTTTTCAAAGGCCGGACCGATTTGGGGACCAAAACCCAGGGTATAGGCCGCGGCCAGGGCGCCGGGGTTGCCGGGAAAGCTGAAGCCCTGGGCCGAATACCCCTTGGGGCGCAGGGTTACTTCCAGCTCAAACATGTACTCGTTGGGAAGCAGGGTGTAGCGCTTGATCAGCGAAAACTGTTCGCCGTTGGCAAACATGCGGTCCTGGGAAAAAATTACGGTATAGGGTTCCCCCCTGGGGCGCTCCACAGTAAACAGATCGCCAATAGGGGGGGTATCCATGCCGCCAAAGGCTACGGTAAAGCCCCGGGCCTCCCGGCTGCCGCCTACCAGCATTTCCAGGGGCCCTGCATCATCGGTATGCTTTTTAAGCTTCCAGGAAACCAGATCCCCCCCGGCATTGGTAAATACCGCCGTAACCAGTTCGGTATCAATGGTGATTCTCCGCTCCTGCAGGGCCTCCACGGGGATTCCCTGGGTAAGGGAAGGATCGACAAGGATCTCAGGGCTAACAGGGGCGGCGGAGCCGTCAAAGGGCCCTGCCCCGGCCTCCGCTCCCTGGGCGGGGCTGCCGGTAACTACCGTTGTACCGCCGTTGGAAACAGCGCCGGCAGTGCCGCCGGCACCGGTAGCGCCACCGGCGCCGGGACTGCCGGTACTTTCCGTTAGTCCCGGCGAAACGGTTGAAGGGGCCGGAACAGGCGGATAAACAAGGGCCATAATGAAATAGAAGCCCAGCATCACCACAATCGAAAGTACAACAGCCAGAATTGTTCGTTTTTCCATGCAAATTCCTTATTCGCGGATTCTAATTAACCGGATCATAGCCGCCCGGATGAAAAGGATGGCAGCGCAGAATCCGCTTAAGCGCCATAAAACCGCCCCGCCACACCCCGTACTTCTCCACCGCCTGATACGCGTAGGCCGAGCAACTGGGAATATAACGACAACTGGGGGGAAAATAGGGAGAAATGGCATATTGATAAAAACGGATCAACGACAACACTGCTTTCCGTATGCAAACCATTATTCAGCTTCCGTTCATAACAAGGCCGGCCCGGGAACAAAGCCCCCTAAGCTGATCCATGCGGGACTTCAGGTCCGGTTCGCGGAACCCCGGTTTTTGGGGCGCCGGATAAACCAGCAGGACCAGATCGAAACCCGGCGTCAGGCGGGGCCGTAACAGGCGGTAAGCTTCCCGGCCCAGCCGCTTGGCCCGGTTCCGTTCCGGGGCGCTGCCGAATTTCCGGGCCAGGGTAAAACCAATCCGGCTATAGGGAAGATCGTTCTTCATCACAAATAACTTGGCGCCGGGACACGCATAAGAGCGGCCCGCCTTAAAAACCTTTCGTATCCCTTCGTTTTGCTTTAGCCGTTCATAAACCCGGAACCGGAAACCCTGCGAAACCCCTTCCGCAGCACTAATAGGGCTTCTTCTCGTCAGAAGCCGTAAGCTTGTAGCGCCCCTTGGCCCGGCGGCGCTTCAAAATCAGCCGCCCACTCCGGGTTTTCATCCGTGCCCGGAAACCGAATTTGCGGTTCCTCTTAACCTTGCTGGGCTGATAAGTCCGTTTCATGGGAACATCTCCTATATAAAAAAGTACATAAAATCGCTTTTACGCCGCCACAAAGCGCGTCCATAGCCACACCCACCGGGCGTGCCCACGGGGACAACCGGGGACGGCAAGGAGATAGTATAGATAGTTCAGCGGTTCTTGACAAGGACTTTTGCGCCGAATTGGACTTTTGCGCCAAATCTACAAGGAAGGGGGGGCCCGCTACCACGGCCACTCTGCCCGTAGCCGGGGTTTGGGGCAAGCCCCAAACCCCGACCACCAAAACCCCCTTGGGATTTTGGTCCCTTGGCCCCCCCTTGCCTGCAGCCCTGCACTCCGTTTGGGCTTCCGGCAACCCCCCAATCAGAGCTAAACTTGGCCCGGCGTATGCCGCCAGCCCCTGATGTTGGAAAAATATGATGAGCTGGTGAGGAATAATCCTAATCCCCCTTGGCAGGTCGTAGATTAGGGTCTACACTTAAAACATGGCAATACGCAGATCGAGCGTCTACAAAAGATGGTACAAAAAACTGGCCGATCCTCGTGCCCGGTATCGGATTTCTATTAGGGTCAAACGGCTTGAGGAAGGGAATCCCGGTGATGTGAAACCTATTGGAGAAGGCTGCTCGGAAATGCGTATCTGCTATGGCCCCGGTTACCGGGTGTATTACAAGGATGCCGGGAAGGAAATCATTATCCTGCTCTGTGGGGGTGATAAGTCCACACAGGATGAGGATATAAAACAGGCTAAAAGGATAGCCGCCGCCTATAACCCGGATGAGGGGGATTAACATGGACGAAGAAAAAATAACTTTTGAAGATTGGGACCTTGCCGATGATATTGAAACAAAAGAAGACGTAATCGGGATTATCGAGGCTGCCCTCGAAGAAAACGACCCCGAGTTCCTTCTTTCGGTTATCGGGGATATTGCTCGTTCCAAGGGTATGGCCCGGCTTGCCAGGGAATTGAATATAGATCGGGCAGGTTTATACCGCGCTTTTTCCCCGGACGGAAATCCGTATTTTTTAACAGTGGTAAAGGTCCTTGACAATCTTGGTTTTAAGTTGAGTATACAGCAGAAACGGGCCTCCCAGGAGTTTGTTGCGCTTCGCGCATAAAGAGGTAATCAATATGCTGATGACGGAATGGAACTGGGATGATGCGTTTGCGGTACAACGGGAAGAGGGCCGGGAAGAGGGCCGCACAGAAGGTCAAAACATGGTTCTGGAACTGGTAAGGCAGGGTTATTCTGCGGAGCAGATTGAGGCGAGGCTGGCGGCCTCCGGTGAATCAAGCAGGACCGAAACAGCCGGAAAATGAGCCCCCGCGGGTCCCGCCTGTCCACAGGGCAGCAGGGCGGCGGCTATTCGTTCAAGATGGAATAATAACGGCGCCTACCCCCAGGATAAACGCATAGAAATTTTTCACCGGGGAACTTTACTACCAAGGCGCACGAAGGAAGGATAAAACCGACAAATCTAACCCTTAGTGTACCTGAGCGCCGGCCAAATGGCGAGCCATTTGGCCCTGTGGGTCATATTCTTCTCTATCCTTTGGGAGATTCACCCGGATCTTCGGTTCTCTGCGTTTATCCTGGGGGTCACCAGGCGCCGTCCCAGCGATAACCAAACCGCGAAGCGGTTTTGGTTCGCGCAAGGGATTGAAGCGGTATCCTTTTTTGCCTGTGGCAAAAAAGATACAAGCGGAAAGCCCGGTCCGGCCACGCAAGTGGCCGGATGCGCCCAAAAATAGGAGAAAAAATTTCTATGCGTTTATCCTGCGCTACCCCCGGCCGTCCAAAACCTCCCCCTACTCCAGCGGGAAACTTATCCGGTGTATCACGTTCAGCTTCATCTTGTCCGGCAGCCTGGCAAGGAACCCTATGGTCTCCTCCAGTCCCTCGGAGCCATCGGCGGAGGCGTCGATAAAGAACCGGTAGGGCTCCACCTGCAGGGCCTGCCCTATCCGTTCGATCAGACTAAGCGAAGGAAAGCGCCGCCCTATCTCTATCGCCGCAATATAGTTAGGCGCCGTATCGGACAACTCGGCCAGGCGGAACTGGGAGATCCCCCGTTCCTTCCTGAAGCGCCTCATATTAACAACAAATATTTGCTTCAAGTCCATCATTTCTAGGCTAATTGCCAGGATATTGACTTGACTATAGCCATACTGTCATGATATTATTGCCAATCTGATAATGTTTTGATAATCCGACCTGGGCAGACGGATTATCACAGGGCGCCGCGGGAAGGGCCCGCCCTTTCCGCGGACGGAACGGTTTTTGGCGGAAGGTTTTCGCTGGTAAAAAAAGAAGGAGGAATAGGTCATACGGAACGGACATCTCCCAGGGAGGTCCGCCGTTT
>JAISFT010000256.1 GCA_031263435.1 Treponema sp.
TCCTTTAAGGCGTATAACGAGGAATCGTTTTCCCCGGCGGAGCCCGGGAAAAAGCTTACCAATATCGCGGCCTTTGACAATAAACCGGACTTTTCGGGAACCATGCGCTATGTCTTCTCCGTTGATCTGCCGGAGCCGGCGGAGGACTTTATGCTTGACCTGGGATGGGTGTATGAGACCGCCGAGGTGTTCATCAACGGAACCGGCGCGGGGGTCCGCATCTGTCCCCCTTACCTGTTCGCCGGACGCGGTTTGCTGCGGCAGGGAACCAACACCATCACTGTGGAAGTGGTCAACACCCTGGCCAAGGCCTTGGGCGATAATGTATTCGACCGCGGCATGGCGCAGGAGCCCGTGGGGCTTTTGGGCCCGGTATCCCTTTACTATTAAGGCGCAGGGCGGGTAGTATAGGGCATCATGAAACTTACCCAGACCTTCATCCCCACCCTGCGGGAGGTTCCCGCGGACGCGGTGATCGTCAGCCACCGGCTTATGTTCCGTGCCGGGATGATCCGCAAACTCGCCAATGGTCTTTTCGCCTACCTGCCCCTGGGGCTCCGTTCCTTCCGCAAGCTGGAACAGATTATCCGGGAGGAAATGGCGGCCATCAATTCCCTGGAGGTAAAACCAACGGTGGTGGTCCCCGGGGAACTCTGGAAAGAGTCCGGCCGCTGGGACCTCATGGGGGACGCCATGCTTCGGGCCAGGAACCGGGTGGGGGCGGATCTGGTGATCTCCCCTACGGCGGAGGAAGCCTTTACCAGCCTGGTGCGGGACGAGCTTTCCAGTTACCGCCAGCTTCCCCTTTCCCTGTACCAGATCAACACCAAGTACCGGGACGAGATCCGCCCCCGTTACGGGGTAATGCGGGGCCGGGAATTTGTGATGAAGGACGCCTATTCCTACCATACCGGCGAGGCAAGCCTGGACAAAACCTATCAGGATATGGGCCGGGCCTACCGGCGGGTCTTTAAGCGCTGCGGCCTTACGGTGATCCCCGTACAGGCGGATTCCGGGGCCATGGGGGGCAGCGGTTCCGAGGAATTCATGGTGGAAAGCGAGATTGGCGACAATACCCTGCTCCTGTGTAAAGACTGCGATTACGCGGCCAATGTGGAAAAGGCAGCCTGCAAGCCGGACTTCCCGGCCCCCGCCTCCGTTGATGCGGAGCCGGAGAAGATCGATACCCCCGCGGTAAAAACTATCGAAGAACTCTGCGCCTTTCTAAAAACCGGCGCGGAGACCTTTATCAAGACCCTGATCTACCGGGCGGTAAATGTGGAACTGGACCTGTCCGGTGCGCCGGGCTGCGCTTCCCTGGAACGCCGCCGGCCCGCGCCGGAGGCGCCGGAAGTATACCCCGAAGCCTTTTTCGCCGTGGCCATCCGGGGGGACCTGGACGTGAACGAGGTCAAGCTTGCAGCGGCCCTCAAGGCCGGCGAGGTGGCCCTGGCGGCGGATGCCGATGTGGAACGCCTTACCGGAGCGCCCCTGGGCTTTGCCGGCCCCCTGGGGCTTACGGGGCTTCCGCTTATCGTTGATGAAACCGTTACCGCCATGAACGACGCGGTTACCGGGGCCCTGGTGAAGGACCTGCACTACCGGCATGTCGCCTATGGCAGGGACTTTAGCGCTTGGATGCTCCGGGATCTTCGGACCGTCAAAGCCGGGGACCGCTGCCCCCACTGCGGGGGGGAACTCTACGAGAAAAAGGGTAACGAACTGGGGCACATCTTTAAGCTGGGTTACAAGTACACCCGTTCCATGAAGGTAAGCTACCTGGACGAAAACGGTAAAGCCCAGGTCCCCGTCATGGGGAGTTACGGCATCGGCCTTGACCGGACCCTGGCCAGCGTGATCGAGGAACACCACGATGAGGACGGCATCCTCTGGCCCATGACCCTGGCCCCCTACCAGGTGGTCATCGTCCCCATAAAATACGATGGGGCCGTTAAAACCGCCGCCGGCACCCTGGCGGAGGAACTGGAACAGCGGGGCCTCGAAGTCCTGGTGGATGACCGGGATGAGCGGCCGGGGGTCAAATTCAAGGACGCCGACCTTACCGGCATCCCCTTCCGGGTGGTGGTGGGGGACAAAAACCTCGCCGGGGATTCTCCCAAAGTGGAGCTCCGCCGCCGCGGAGAGAAGGAGAGCCGCCTGGTGGAAACCGGCAGGGCCGCAGAGGAACTGGCCGCCCTGGTTCAGGCGGAGACAGCGGCCCTTAACGCGTAGTATCCAGACATCATTCAAGCTGTGCTTTTTATGTTTTTTGGGCGCATCCCCTGTCCTGCGGACTACGCAGGACAGGGGACCGGGCTATCCGCTTCAATTCCTCGACCCCCAGCCCAAACCAGACCCATCCTCTCTTCCTCTCAAAAGCAGATCTCCGTCATAAAGACTGACCTACCCATGTGTGTACCGCGGGACCGGGGCATAGCCGGAAAAATATTTGGAATTCTCTGCCGGAGCGTATCAAAGATAGCGGAGGCAGACTCTACAAGCATTTTCCCGGCTGTGCCCCGGTCCCGCGGTACACATATGAAGTGGGGTAGGTTTGGGTGGGGGGTCTGCGGTATTTCCGCTTCTATCCCTTGCGCGGGCCAAATGGCAAAGCCATTTGGCCTTGGGAGTTTGGGGCAAGCCCCAAACTCCGAAAACCAAAACGCTGTGCGTTTTGGTTCGGCCTCCGTGCCATTTTTGAGCTGTAAGTTTTTGCGAAGCAAAAACTTATGAAATCATTGTAGCCGGCATCCATGCCGGCGATGAAATTTTACGCCGGGGAGCCGGACCCACATTTCCTTTGCTGTCTAAATACCAGCCACACGGAACCCCGAACCGCTTTAGCGGCGAAGCGTAAACAGTCCTGTTATGCGACATACCCTAAACGGCAATGTATAGAAAAATATACATAAAAATACTTGATTAAAATAAAAATATGGTATAAACAATAAAGCATGGGTATAGAAAAATGCAAGACCCTGAAAAAAGCCATAAAAAGCGAAAATATCCCGGCAAACACCGGTGAAAATATTTTACCAATATATTATAGAGTATTAATTGCGGAAAGGAGTTGCCGGTGCGGAAAAATATAAAAGAGGCAATAAAAACATTTATATCTTTTGAA
>JAISFT010000006.1 GCA_031263435.1 Treponema sp.
TTCATTCACTTCTTTTGATGTTTTGGGTGAAAAGATAAGTCAAAATATGTTAACTATCAAGCAAGGGGAATACATAGTATCAGCTTATGGATACGGTATAACCCCGGAGGTTCCTTTCACAATCATTACAGAACGCGAACTGGTTGAGCGTGGTACAAAAGCGATGCAAACAGGCGGGGATGAGGTGGAATGAGGGGAATGCCCAAGAGATGGTAACACTAAAGGCAAAGGAAGAATGTGGGTGTTTCGGTTCGGGACTTTATCATGGCTGCCTAATTGCCCCGAAAAAGAAATTGCACCCTTGGTAAGTCCCCCGCCTTGACGATCATCGTTTCGTCAAACTTGTCGTAGATAACCCCCTCCGCTTTTACCCATAGGCCGTCCCGGAACCGTTCCCGCTGCTTTTCAGGAAGCGCGTCCAGAATATCTGCGATATAATCTTCCGGCAGCTTATCCCTGTTATCCTCCGGGTTTAGCAGCATCGAAACGTACAGTTCCGGCCCTTCCAGCAGTTCCCCGGAAAGAAAAGTTTTTTTCAGGACAAAAAAATGTTTGGTTGCGGGGGATATTTAGAAGCCGGTTTCAAAACTCATGAGTTTTGAAACCGGCTCTGGGGTTTAACCGGAAACCGCTTTCATCCCGGCAATCTCCTCCTGGGCTACCGCCAGTAGGGCGATGGGTACCGAGTAGGGGGAACAGGACACATAGTCAAGCCCCGCCTCCATGCAGAACCGCACGTTCGCCGGGTTGGCGCCGTGTTCCCCGCAGAGGCCGCAGACCAGGTCCGGCCGGGTAAGCCGTCCCCGTTCTACCGCTATGGTGATGATATCCTTTACCCGGGGATCCAGGGTACTAAAGGGGTTCCCCATGATCAGATCGAAACGGGTATAGTCGGGCATGAAGGCGGTAAAGTCGTCCCGGGAAATCCCCAGGGTGGTCTGGGTAAGATCATTGGTGCCGAAGCTAAAGAAACTGGCGTAGCGGGCAATTTCACCGGCCCCCAGAGCAGCGGCGGGAAGCTCCACCATAGTACCGATGGAATAGTTTAGCGCCGGCGCCTTTTGGGATGAACGCAGGTTTTCTTCGATATCTACAATACCCTGATAGCTGGCCCCCTCAATCTTCTTGCCATAGGCGATGAGCTTAAGTTCCGATGCGTTCATTACAATGGGCACCATGATCTCCGGCTGCACATCCACCCCTTCGGACCGCAGTTTGTAGGCGGCCTCAAAGATGGCCCGTATCTGCATGGCATAAATTTCCGGGTAGGATACGGCGATACGGCAGCCCCGGTGGCCCAGCATGGGGTTGAACTCGTGGAGGGCATCGATTCGGGCAAGAATTTCTGCCTTGGGGAGCTTTGTTTTTTTCCCCTTGCCGGCATATTCAAGATAGGCCGTCAGCTCATCATCGTTGTGGGGCATAAATTCGTGGAGGGGGGAATCCAGAAGCCGGATAGTTACCTCCTTCCCGGTCATTATCTTGAGGATTCCGTAAAAGTCCTGCTGCTGCATAACCTGAAGCTTGTCCAGGGCCTTCGTCCGTTCTTTTTCGTTGTCCGAGAGGAGCATATCCCGGAATACATTGATTCGATCCGCCTTGAAGAACATGTGTTCTGTCCGGCACAGACCGATACCGTCGGCCCCGAAGGACAGGGCCAGCGCCGCGTCCCGCGGAGTTTCCGCATTAGCCCGGACTTGAAATTTTTTGATAAAGCTCTTGGTCAGAGTGATAAAATCCAGTAAACCCGATTCCCCGGGGTTGGGTTCGAGCAGGGTGGCCGTTCCCTGGTAAACCGTAGATTCCCCGTAGAAGGGTACGTTGATCGTCAGGTAGTCCCCTTCGGAAAAGGCAAAATCCCCCAGGGTAGCCTTTTTCCCCTTGATTTTGAGTTCCGGTGCCACTAGGGATACCTTTCCGTACTGCCGGGCCACTACCGAGGCATGGGCAGAGTAGCCCCCTTCGGCGGTGAGGACCCCGGTACTCACCTCGATGGCCTTGACATCCTCCGCAAAGGAGGAGACCAGTACCAGGATAAACCGGGTATCAAGTCCCTTTTTCAGGGCAAGTTTTTGGGCTTCCAGCAGGGTATCGGTACTAAAGTAAACCCGGCCAATAGCCGCTCCGGGCGCTCCGGCAATACCCCCCTTCCAGCATTTAAGATCTTTGGTGCTGGCGGAATCTATGACGGGGTGGAGGACCTCGTTAAGCCGCAGGGGGTCAATGGCCTTGACAACATCGGCCTTATCCACCACCTTGCGGCCGGCCAGGTCCAAAAGCAGCTTGATGTCCGCCTGGGTAGATTTTTGTTCTACCGGCCGCTGTTCGATAAGCCAGAGTTTTCCGTTTTCCACGGTAAAGCGTATACGCCGGATATCTTTGAATTTATCTTCCAAAGTCCAGGCGATTTTTTCCAGTTCCTTCAGATATGCAGGATCGAGCTTGTCAATATTCTGACCGGAGGCTCCGATTTCGTTAAATTTTTCCTGAAAAAATCTACCCTGGAGTTCCTTCTCTCCGGTTACCACATTACGGCTGAAGAAATCACCAAAGCAGGAATCCTTGCTGTAGTTTCCGTATACCATAGGGGTGATTATCAAAGCGGTGTCGTTGTCGTTCTGATCGTCCATCCGGAACATCCGGGAAATTTCATTCAAGGTTATCAGAAGCTGCTCTTCGGCGCTGTCAAAAAATCCCGCGGGAAAGTACCGTGCATACTGGTCCATGTAAACCACCGCACTTTTATCAATGGCAACCGGCGCTTTCTGTTTGTCCAGTTCGTTGGAAGGACCCCGGATACCCAAAGCCTGATCCAGAATTGTAAGCTGGGCTCTTATTTCCTCCTGCTCCTTGTTCGATGCCTCCAGTTCCTTGATCCGTTCCTCAAGTTTCAGCATACCCCGGACCAGGAACAGAACTTCGTGGGCGGCAAAGTCCTTTCCCACCCTTTTGGCGAAACCATTTATTGCCGGTTTCACAAGGCCAAAGTTATGCAACGCGGGGTGATTGGTAATAGCCAGGTTAGAGGAAATGACAATTTTTAACAGCATGGGATTTTCGTTGTCCCCGTACTTTTTGCCCATGATGCCGGCGCATTTGTTCAGCAGTGCCGCCAGATCCTTTTTAATTGCGGCCGGGTCTATATTCGAGGCGATTCTTGTATCAAGAATAAGTCCCGGCACAATGGGAAAACCCAGTTCTGCAAATTCGTTGGCCTGCCGTCCCCGGATCCCCAGCAGTTCCGGGGTAATCGTGTGCGGAATAATATCTTTCTGACTAAAAAAATGAATTCGGCTGTCCATTGACATCCCCCTATCCAAAGAGTCTCATAACACTACTGACAGGTCCCCGGAGGAACGCTTCAAACTGGTTGCTTGCACCCTGTACCAGGTAACGCTGCAGTTTTGCCACATCCTTAATCTCCGCCCCGGCCACCGCAAATTGTATGGCGCTGCCATGCTTAACCTTGCCCCACTTGAATAGTGAATTGATATCCAGTATTCGTTCCCCTTCATAATAAATGTATACCTTCAAGTTGGGGTACTTGGCATTGTAACTGGAAACGATCCGTTTCCAGGCCTCCACATTTCCGTTGTGGAACAGTTCGTTGGTTACCGTTACGGAATACATGGGGGTCATCTTTACCGGGCCCTTGGAAATCGCAGGGGCGGTGGAAGTAACCACCGGAGCGGCGGCCCGTGAACCCTCCGCCGCAACAGTGGCGGCAGCGACGGCTTTGCGAGTCCTGGAAGGGGGCTTTTTGGCGGCAGGCTTTGCTGCTTTCCGGGCCTCCGGCTCTCCGGCGGTTTCCTGGGCTTCCGGTTTTGAAACCTTTTTTACCGTGAAATTCCCTTTGAGCAGGGATTCGGGAGCTTTGATCTTTTTGCCCTGGAAAAGGGCCGCCGCCAGTTCCGCCGCCTTCAGGCAGTCATTGTCCGCGGGACCGGATCCCTTCCCCGCGTACACAACCAGCAGTTCCCGCTTGCGCAGGAGTCCAAAACCCGCCAGTTCTTCCGCCAGTTTGGGATTGGCCACCAGGAGTCCCAGATCGGGATGATGGTAGGAAACTACCAGGTCCACTCCCTTCCAGGCGGCGAATTCCCGGGACAGGGACGGAAGATCCCCCGCCACGGAAGCCATGTTGATGGAAACTGTCGTATAGCCCAGCTTGTCCACCAGGAGCATCCGCAGCAGCAGGGCGATTCGCTCTCCGGTCAATTCGGGATCCGACAGTTCGTAGAGCAGATCTCCCAGATTCGCCTTGTCCCCCACATCGCCGGCCATACTCAGGGTTTTCTTGATATGCCGGACCGCGGAATTAAAACCCGCCCGGGTAGAAAGGGCTTCCAAATTTACCAATTCTGCCATGTTTATTACCTCCCGGGAGTTTGTTGTGCTTTACGCATCAACGGTATCAATATTCATATTATGAATATTGATGCCCCGCAAACTCCAAGACAAAATATCAAAGCGTACCTGTTAATCTACAGGTACAACAGGCTGCTAGAAAAAGCGCCCCCGGTTATGGGGGCGCTACGGTTATTACCGGTGCCGGTATTTAAATCTCTTTAAGCCCGTCGTCGGCGGTCTTGGAGGACCTTCTGCTGCCGCTCCTTTTGGCTGCGGGTTTGGCATCAACTACACCGGCCTTGGCCTTGCGCGAAGGGGCCTTAAGGGCTTTGGGGGCCTCGGCCTCTGTGGAGACAGGACTGTCGGAGTTGATCAGGTCCAGATAAGCGGAAGCCGGAGATGCCTCCTGATGCTGGGGCTTCTCACCGGAATCTCCACCGAAGGACTGGGAAATGTCTTCCCGCACCGTGGAGCGCCGCCGGCTGAAGGAAGCAAAGGCCGCATCGGTAAAGCCCTTGGACACACCGTGGAGGAATTCGTTCAGCACATTGGCCATGGAATCCAGAGTAGCCTTCTTGCGCTTGATGGAGGTGATATCCACATCAAGCAAAAGGCCGGGGTTCAGGTGGTAGGGGTTGATGTTGTACTCAAACCTGAAATATTCCCGTTCCAGGAATGCAAGGCGATCTTCCATTACCCGCCGCTGTACCGGGTACTGGTAGCCGTACATCTGCCTCATCCGGTTGCGCATGATGATGAACTTCTGCCGGATCTTGTCCTTCTCGTAAATGTAGGTACGGTTGGTCCGTTCCACTTCGGTTTCTGCGGTCTTTACCGGTGAAATCTCGTCCCAGGCCTTGGCAATATTCTCGTAGACCGGTTCACCGCTTTTTTCTTTAATCTTCCTGCGGATCTTGCCCTTGTTCTTGTCCGCCAGATCCTCAAAGTCGTTGACCTTAAAAGGATTCTTCGCGTCCTGATAGAGGGTCTCCAGGATATCCCACAGGTGCTGCACTTCGGTCTCGAAACTCTTGATCTGTACATCGTAGGCTTTCCGTTCCTCGATCAACTGGGCGTTGTCGAAGTACCGCAGCCGGATCTGGTACCGCTCGTCGGGGAGGTTGGCCGCATCGGTATCTTCATACTCCCGGATAAGAACTTCCCGGGAGTTTTTAAGATTCTCGATGTACTGGTAGCCCATCTTGGAGGTATCCAGAATCGACGTGATGGAGTTTATCGCCGTATTGAAGCCGCGGTTCCTGATATTCTCGATATCGACGATCTTTTTGATGTTCTCCCGCACATTCTGCTGATCGAAGGTGGCGGGGTCGATTTCTGCCCGCAGCTCGCTGATCCGCTCGAATATTGCCTTGGCGATGATGGCGTAGCGTTTCGATTTGGGATCATCCGGTTTGTCATCGGTGTAATTTTCAACATGGTTGATCTTGTTGAAGATGATCTCGCTGTCGGAAAGCTCCTCCACACCCTGATCGATCCGTTCATCCTTAAGCTGCTCAATAACCCGATCGATGTTGTCAATGATGTGCTTGGAGAGGAGATCCTTGATCAGGTATTCCACCGTTACCTGGTAGTGGAAAATGGGGCTGATAAGCTCGGAGTCCAGGATGTTCACCGAAAGCTTGACATCGGAAACGGTCTTGGGCTTCAGGAGGTTGTCCTTAAACGCGCATTTTACAATGGAGTAGGCGTTCTCGCCCCGGACAAAGGCGCCGGTATCGGTCTTTTGCCGCAGGATGCTGTTGGTGTGGGTCTCCAACTCGTTGACCCCCCGCTGGATATGACCCTGCAGGTGGCCGTACATGTTGACCATGGATTTTTCAATTTCGCCGGTGTTGAACTTATCGGCGCCGCCCACGGCATCCAGCAGATCCCCGATCTCTTTGGGGGTATACCGGGCAAGGACCTTGGTCTCTTCCTTGTCGATATAGTTCCGGACCTTTTTTACCATCTCGTCTTCTGCCGTTACCATGTAACGGTTAAACATGTTCTGGTAATTCTGGTTGAAGTAGTTGTACAGCTTCTCCTTGACGCTGCCCATCACATCCAACCGTTCCAGTACATCTTTGGGCAGTCTGGCGGTTAAATGGTGGATGACCTTGTTGGTCTCCTCTTCCAGAAGCTGGTTTACTTCATTTTGCTGATCCCGGTACTCCTGTGCCAAGGAATTCCGCGAACCGACGGCGCTAGGTTTTTCAGGGTGAAAAACATTAGGGCTTTTTGGCAGATCAATAGACGCCATGTGTCATCTCCTTAAAGAATGTTGAATCTTCGGTAGTTCCATATTTATAGTAACCCAATCTTATGTCAATATCCAGAAAAAATCTAGTAGAAGATGCATGTCCCGGGCAAAAAGGGGTCCGGTGGGCAAGATTTCCAGCCCCCGGAGGGGGTTGTTCATTGATAGGCGGCTTTATGCTATGGTTAAGGTATGGCGAATCGTAAACTGATCATTGCCCTCCTCATGGTCCCCGTCTTTTTTGCCTGTGGACGGACCGTGGAGGCGCAGGCACGGAAGGATCCCATTGATGTGAACGTGATCATTGATGGTTCCCGGTATACCCAGGACCTGGGCGTGGAAATTTCGGACTGGCTGTGCGGCTATGTGGTAGACGGTATACTGATGGAAGGAGATTACCTGCAGATCTGTATTGCCGGGGAAAAAGCCCAGACTCCCTATGCCGGCATTTTTAGGACGGAAGACAGAGAATCCCTCAAGGCCCTGCTCCGCAGAGCCTTGCCCGGTTCGGAGGCAGCGGACTTTGCGGGGGCCTTGGGGGGACTTTCCCCCGGGAAGGACCGATCCCCCCTCATGACCTACACCCTTTTGATAAGTACCCCCCGGGGATTGTCCCCTGTCCATATAGGGACCCTTTCTTCCTATCTGCGCTTTTCCCGGGTGATGGATTTTCCCGGTTGGCGGGCGCTGGTCCTTGCACCGGATATTGGTCCCCGGGTACAGGAAGCCGCCGGGGCCTTTCTTGCAGGCCGATGATCCGGAATTTTTTTAAAGCCGCAGGTATTGTCCTGGCCGGCGTTACCGCTTTGGGCCTGGGCTTCCTGATATCCCAGCCCCAGGATCGTTTGATGTCGGCGAGGAACCGTGATCTCCGGCAGCGGCGGATCATTATTCCGCGGGAGAACAGCGCCGGAGACCCGGAATACGATTCCCCGGCGGAGCGGATGGCCTATGAAGACAGCATCAGTACCAAGATCGCCCTGCGGGACGGGGAGGTTGTCTTGTCCATCCTGAATCAGGATTTTGACGGAGATCCTGCGGAGGAGCAGATCATCGCCTACCGGGATTATCAGGAAAGAGAAGGGCCGGTCCATATTGCCTATGTCGATTACGATGAGAGCCAGCGGGTATACCGGCGGGTTTGGGAGGCCCCCACCTCCGTTACCGTGCCCCTTACTCTTTCTCTGAGTACCCAGGATCTGATCGGGGATCGGAGTATTTGCATCGTCGTTACCGGTATGGAGAATCAGGGAACCCAGACCCTGACGGTCTTTCATCATCCTGCCGGTGATGCTTCCCGGACCGGACCGGAAACCCGTGTAACCGGAGCTGGGGAATTTTTTACCAGGATTGCCGATCTGCGCATAGAAGGTTCTATCCGTATCCGGGAAATAGAACGGCCCCAGTCCTACCAGTTGGGACTTTCCCGGGGGGCAAGTTTTCCCATCGCTGTCTACGGACATGATGCGGAATCCCAAAACATTCTGGATCAGGTAGAGATTATATACGATTACATTCCTGCAAGCGGACGCTACGAACAGAGCAGAATAACCAAGGTGCCGGGAAGCCAGATTGAGCAGCGCCGCCTGCGGGAACTTTTAAGCGGCGCCCCCGGGGTCTTCGAAGATTTTATTCATGATCTGTGGTATTTTGTGGGACCCCAGGGAACTCTGGACAGCAGACAGTATATCTATTTTGATTCCGACAAGCGGGAAATAATTTTTTTTGGCGACGGGGCCCAGCAGGTTTTCAATTGGCAGACTTCAAACCCCACCCGTTACGGTCTTTACGCGGCGGGTCAAAATATTCCGGTAACGACCCTGAGACGGACGATTGATATTGAACTTGAGTCCCTGGACAGCATTCGCGTCAAGGTATTTGAGGATGTGCGGCTCAAGATACGGGCCGATAATACCTGGGATGGTTCTTACCACCGGGCGCTTCCGGCCATGACGGATCTTTCCGAATCCCAGGACCG
>JAISFT010000030.1 GCA_031263435.1 Treponema sp.
GCGGATATTCAGGAAATAGCCCGCCAATCCGAGGGGCTGCTGGAGATTAACGAGGTCATGGAAAACATCGCCAGCCAGACAAACCTCCTGTCCATGAACGCGGCGATTGAAGCGGCCCACGCCGGGGAAGCGGGGAAGGGCTTTGCCGTTGTGGCCGACGAAATCCGCAAACTCGCGGAAAACTCGGGCGAACAGTCCAAGACCATTTCCTCGGTCCTCAAAAAGATCAAAGACTCCATCGACAAGATAACCAAGTCCACCAACAACGTACTCAACAAGTTCGAGGCGATAGACGGCGGGGTCAGGACCGTCTCGGATCAGGAAGAGAATATCCGGAACGCCATGGAAGAACAGGGGACGGGAAGCAAACAGATTCTGGAAGCCATCGGGCAGTTGAACGAGCTGACCCGGATGGTCAAAGGCGGATCCGAGGAGATGCTGGAGGGGAGCAAACAGGTCATCCAGGAAAGCAAAAACCTGGAACTGGTAACCCAGGAGATAACCAACGGGATGAACGAAATGGCCACAGGGGCGGATCAGATAAATGTCGCGGTAAACCGGGTGAGTACGGTCAGCGAAGAAAACAAGGAAAGCATCGACGTGCTGGTTCAGGCAATATCCAAATTCAAAGTTTAAGCGATAAGGCCCCACGGCCCCAGGCTGCCGGAGACAGACCGGGGAGGTATTCCCTCCCGGCCCGTCCCCGGCTTTTTTTATCCCTGATAAATCTCCGGTGACTTCATCACACCCTGGGGCCAGAACTTGTATTCGTAGGTCCAGGCCGGCCCCGTGGTACGCCATGAACCGGGCCCCCACCAATAGCCTGAGTGATCCAGGTTGTTGTGAACCTGACCGAAGGTGTTGATCCTGCAGCCGAAACCGGTAATGTCTATTTTATGGACACCTGCGGAGAGTCCCTCGACGGTGAGCCGGTAGGGGGCGTAGGCGATAACCCCTTTGTCCGCCCCGTCAACCTTGACCCGGAGCAGCATGAAGCGGTAAGACGCGGCGTCTATGGTGACGGCGCCGGCTGCGCTTCCCGCCGGGGGCTTACACGCCGCTTCCAGATGGTAAGTGAGGTTCCCGCCGTAGAAGGGGAGGCCTTGGCGGGTAATGTCGCCGAAAGCCAGGGAACGGACAGGCGCGGTCAGGGTGCAGAGGGTCCCCTGTACCCGGACTCCGAAGTCCCCCAGGAGGAAGCAGGCTTCCACGTCCACTTTGCGGCCGTAGGGAAGGGAGAGTTCCAGAACATTGGTTCCCTTCTTTATTACCGGCAGTTTAACCTTGCCGATGCACTTGTCCGTATACCAGCCCTGAACAGGACCTGCGGCTTCCCCGTTCAACGTGACCGCCGTATGGGCGGCGTTTTCCAGGGCCAGCTCCGTTTCCGGGAGGCTGAGTTCGCTCTCAAAAACATAGCGCAGTTTCAGTTTCCGGGGGGTGGACGCGTCGTGCTCGACCCAGGGCTGGGCAACGGCCTCGCCCCGGCTGGGCCATCCCAGTTCGTCCCGGAGTATGTTGTCCACCCGGAGTATCTCCTCCCGTTCCCGGTAGGCTTCGCCGTCCAGGGCGTATTCGGCCATATCAAGGAGGAGGACGTTAGGCTCGTGAAGGGTTACGGGCACAGGACCGGTGAAACGGGTACAGGGGGAAGACGTATCCGGAACGTGCTCGGCCTTGCTCGCCGCGGGAAGGCCGGCGGAACCGGTTTTTACCAGGCGGAGGAGCAGGCTGTCGTGATCCCAGAGTTCGAGGTCGACCCCGGTCCAGCCGCCTGAGGAAGCCGATTCCAGGGGGACAATCTTTCCGCTTAGGGTATCGTACTTAATAACCTGCCATTCCCCCCGGATTCTGAGCCGGTACTGATCGCTGTGGGGAATGTCGGTGGATCGCGCCTTGTCCGCCTGGGCGATGAAGAACCAGCGGGAGGACGCATCCTTTGCCTTTTCTTCCCGGAGTTGATAGAGAAAACCCGATGCGTCGGCGCCGGAGCTGTTTCGGATCCTGACCTCCCGGACATCCTCCAGGGCGTCAAGCAGGGTAAGCTGATCGAAACCGATATGCTCGCATTGCTCCCAGAGCCACCGCCCCCGCTCGTCCGGAAGGGCGTCCGCGTAAACCGGCGGCGGTCCCAGGAAAATGACCTTCCCCCCGGCCTTTTTGAATGCCTCAAGCCGGTCCAGGGTCGTCCCCCTTATGGTTTCGAGGCCGGGAACGACGACAACCTGATAGCGCATGTTCCCGACCGGAAAGCCTTCCGGTCCGGTAACCGCTTCGCACTGCCGGGGCAGGGTGGATTCGCAGATATAGTCGAAATCAATGAAGCCCCGGAGCAGCCAGTCGCAGAGGTTCTGAAAACGCCGATCCTGAGCCGTCCTGATGGCCGCGGTACTCTCCCGGGGCCCCCAGTGGAGCCAGTAGCTTTCGATGGGGTGTATCACCCCCACACGGACAACCGCTTCCCCCCGGGTCAGGACCGAGGCAAGGCGGGCAAAGTGATCTTCCACATAGGGGTACTCCTTGTACCAGGGGGCCTGGTAGTTGAAAGTCCCCGGATAGTCGCGCTTGGCCTCCCCGTTCATGGAAACCCAGGAAAGGTGGGGAACCCGGACGGTTACGCCCAGGGCGGCCTGCCAGTCCCCCTGGAGCTTGTGCCCCCGGAAGTCAAAATCCCAGTTGGTAACCCCGTAGAGTTCGGAGAGCACCCCGGGATAGCCGTACTGCCGGGCAGCGGACTGGGCCTGTTTTGCGGTGGTAAATTCCCGCTGGTCGCAGAGCATATCGATCCCCGGCAGCCCGAAGGAGCGATAGGACCGCATGGCCTCCCCCAGTGCGTGGGTTTGGCTTTCCAGGGTCGGCTCCTCCATCATGTGGCCGGTGAGCATGAGATTATGGGCGGAACACCACGCGCCGCACTGATCCGCGAAAGCCGCCGCGAAACGCTCGGCAATATGATCGTGGTAATGGTAACGGATACGGGAAACCTTCCCCCGGGGGAGGTCCCAGAGCAGCTCCGGGATACCGGCGATCAGATCCTCCCCGCCGTAAGCCGACCGGTAGGTATCGGGAAGATCCCCTGTCCAGGGGAGGGTGATGTCCCGGTCCTCATGGGCAAAACGGAAGGTCCCTTTCTGGGAGAACTGGGGTTCGTCGGTAAAAATCGCCGGAATGAGGGCGCCGAAATCTTTTCCAAAGGCTTTGCCGTATCGTTCATAGGTAACGCGGATAAATTCTTTTATCGCTGCGGGACTCAGGGTATCGGCATAAGTCTGATTGTTGAACCAGGGATTCGGCAGGGCGGTTTCCGTGTAGGCGTAGAGTTTGAACCCCTGAGGCTTTTCGTTTTCCCCAATCCGCTTATAGGAGAGAAGGCTGCCGTCCCCATCCAGGACAATATCGAAACAGGCAAGAAGTTCCCCGTTTTCGCAGCGCGCGGAAGAAGCCCGGGACTGCCGCTCCGGAACGATCTCCCCCTGGTCGCCGTAAGGACGGCGGGTAAGGAGGAGGTGCCGGATCCGGTAAGCGGGATTTTTGGTCACGAGCCCCCCGGCGGCCCCCGAAGGCCAGCGGTCCTCGTCGTAGAGCCAGGGAAGCATCCGTTCTTTCCGCGCCTTGTCCACGCAGGCCCCGGCAATATCGATATACTCATCGCTTAAATATTCGGTCGCCATCCCGGTACGGACGTGCATGTGAAAGCCCCCGTACCCCATTTTTTTAAGCTCCTCAATCTGCCAAACCAACTCTTCCTTT
>JAISFT010000253.1 GCA_031263435.1 Treponema sp.
GGGCCCGCTACCTTTTGGATATCCGCCCCGCGGGAAGGTGGCCGGCCCGGTACTTCCACGCCGCCGGGGGGGTCCCCCGGATCATGGAGGAGATCAAGGACCGGCTGCACCTGGACGCCTTGACCATTACCGGCAAAACCCTGGGGGAAAATCTGGAGGAACTGCGGCGGAGCGCCTACTACGAAGACTGTGAGCGGGATTTGAAGGAACTCTCCGGCCGGGCAGGGCTTAACATCGAACGCACCGATATTATCCGCGGTATTGATGCGCCCATGGGCAGCGACGGCGCTATCGCGGTCCTCAAGGGGAACCTGGCGCCGGAGGGGGCGGTGGTAAAACATTCGGCGGTCCCCAAGGAAATGTTCCACGCCGTCCTGTGGGCCCGTCCCTTTAACAGCGAGGAGGAGGCCATTGACGCGGTGCTGCACCGCCGCATCAGGCCCGGCGACGCGGTGATCATCCGCTACGAGGGACCCCGGGGCAGCGGTATGCCGGAAATGTTTTACACCGGCGAAGCCATCGCCTCGGACGGGGAGTTGGGCACAACCATCGCCCTTATCACCGACGGGCGCTTTTCCGGGGCCTCCAGGGGCCCCGCCATCGGCCACGTTTCCCCGGAAGCCATGGCCGGGGGGCCTATCGCTTTGTTGGAGGAAGATGACCTTATCGAACTGGACATCCCCCGGCGGCTGTTGCAGATTGTCGGCATCGCCGGGGAACGGAAGGACCCGCCGGAAATCGACCGGGTCCTGGGGGAGCGCAGAAAAGTCTGGGTCCGGCCCGCCCCCACGTACACCGGCGGCATCCTGAAACTCTTTACCGAAAACGCCGCCAGTCCCATGGACGGGGGGTATATGGTTTAGCGCAGCAATTCTCAGTTTACCCGGCAAAAGCGAAAGGATACCACGGACTGTAGGCTAAACTTGACCCACAGAACAGCGTGTTCCAGCGGGGGCGGGGCATAGCCTCCGGAAAAACACTTGTAGAATCTGCCTCCGCTATCTTTGATACGCTACGGCAGAGAATTCCAAAGGTTTTTCCGGGGGCTATGCCCCATCCCCGCGGTACACGTTGGGGTAGGCCAAGTTTAGACTATAGGGAGGGCATCCTTTCGCCTGTCACCAAAACTGAGCATTACTGACTAGCCAGGGGAGATCGGGAGAAAACCCGTCAAATTAAGGATAATTTGACGGGTTTTTGTGGTTGAAGAATCATTTGTTTGAAACTGAGAATTGCTGGGTTTAGCGGGGGTTCACTTACTGTTTATATAATCGGGGTCCAGGGAGACCAGGGTCCAGACGCCGTTCATATCGGGCACCCATGAGCTGGGCTTCGGGTCCACAACGCCGTCATCCCACTCGGTAAATTCGGAGATGGTCATGGTTGTAACGTCAACGGTTTGCGGCCCTGAACTTACTTTTACAGTGAAGGTAAAACTGACATCCTCCGGTCGAATATTATCGCCAAACGCCATGCCGCAGGTAACTTTTGAACCGGACAATACCCATCGCAATCCTCCGGCCCAACCCTCGGGCCGATAAAGATTATAGCCCTTGCCGTTACCGCCAAGCGCAAAATAATACGTCTTCGTCCCGGTTATTAGTTTCCAGGTGCCTGTTAACGCGTCTCTGCCGGTAGTATCACTGCCGTCAGGCGCTCCTGTCGGACAAGCACTCATAATTAAACCCAATGCCAGTAAACAAATTGGCATTACCAAAACCCTGCGTTTCTTTAGGCCGGGGGATCTGGTCAAAAAACTATTTTAGGGTCGTCTCAATTATATCGCCGTTGATGTACATGAAGGACTGGGGCGGGCGGAACGCGGGGATAAGGGCGTAGGGGTCAAGGGGAGGATCAAAGACTTTCAAATTTTCAATTAATATGGCGTGGGCGATGCGGGTACCTTCAAAGTACTCCCGGTATTCATCTTCCCGGGCGGCGGAAAGTCTGCCGGTCTTGTGCCATATTTCATTGATGGTCCCGGAAAGGCAGCCTCCGGCAGTAAACCGGCACACGATCTTTCGTACCGGCGATGAAGAGTACAGGTAAATATGGCGGACCTCTCTTTTAAACAGGGCCCGCCGGTATTCGTATTTCTTTTTACCGCTGGTTATGCGCCGGGCAATGACCGGCTGAATAGACAACAGGAGGTCCATGGCTACACGTGTGACCCACTGTCCCTTCTGCCGGTTCCCAGGATCAGAAGTTCCGGGTGGTATTCGAAGTGCATGGTATCGTACCGGGACCACCTGCCGCCCCAGATAAAACCCTGTTCCTCGAAGGTCCGGATCACCGCCGTGGGCGGGTTCTGCCGTTTTTCGGCGGGGACGGTGCGCCAGTCTATCCCCTTGGCCGCGGTCCACTGCCAGTAGGTTTCCATACCGGCCTGGGTCTTCATCAGCAGATCAACCGCCGCCCCGTAGGCGTGGAAGCTGCGGTTTTCGCTGCCCGCACTGGTCCGCCAGTTCCAGCCGGTGATACTCGCCAGGCTATTGAGCCAGGCCGGTATTTCCGGGTCGGTCTTCGCCAATTCCTGAATACGTGCTTCCACCCTGCCCAGGGGCGCAACAATGTCCTGGTGTATTTGCAGGGACCGGCCCAAAAAATTTATCCGTGTTTGGTGTGAAAAAGCCTCTTCGCGGGTGCGGGCCTGCCAGAGGGTTTCTAAAAACGAAGAACGGACTGCGCCGGGGTTTCCGGTTACACGAAAGACACTGTATGAATTGAGGGACTCCCGCCGGGAAATAATATGGTCCGCCATATTTTGCCAGGGGCTTGGCTCATCCGGGCTGCCGGGAGCTTCCGGGGAATACCGGTACAGGAACTGGGGGCGGAAATCCCCCGGCCGGTCAGCGTCCTCTCCGGAGAGGAACCTGCCCTGGGCGTAGTACCAGCGGACCCCGTCCATTTCCAGGGTCCAGTCGCCGTCCTGGAAGACCGCCGGACCAAGCCGCCCGGCGTAGGCGGCCGCAAAGAGCTTTACCATATCCTCCGCCCGGTCCCCTCCGGCGGCCCGGCGCAGCCCCAGTTCCTCAAGCACGGCCTCCGCCCAGGTTCCGGCCAAGTCCTCGACATCCTTCGCCTTTACCCGCCCGGCAAACCAAAAGCCCCCGCCGGGCAGGAACCGCGCACCCTGTATGATCCGCCCAAACTCTGTATTCAAATCCTCCGCCGGGCTTGAGGGTGCCGGGCGTGAGTCCGCCAGGCTTAAGTCTGCCGGGTCTGAATCCGGCAAACCTGCATCCGCCGGACTTGAGCCCGGGTCCTCCCGGCCGGTCCAGAAGGGGATGACTCTGCCGTCCATAAAATCTGTCCGGGCAAGGAAGTCCCCCAGCGGCGCGGGGATACGGCCATCCACCAGAGACCCCCCCACAAAAAAGGTATCGTAATTGAGCAACTCGGGCAGCGGCTTCTTGCCGCCCGTGTCGAACAGTTCGGCCCCGGTTGTCCGGGCGATGGTCCGCACCAGCCGCCGGGTATTGGCGTCACCCGCAAAATAGATGACCAGGTTGGGCCCCGCCCGCTCATCGGGAATTACTACACTATCCCTCTGCAGCAAGACGCAGCCCGGCAGGGTGAGGGTCAAAGATGCGAGGGTCATGGTTAAAATGGTTAAAAGGGAACAGAACCGCAGCATTTTTACCCCATTTTCCTTGTTGTTTTAATTTAACCCGCGGACAAGCGAATAGTTACACGGCCTCAATAAAAAGCATCAATAAAAAAACCGCTCAACAACGCAAAGAGGATCGTAAAGGCAAGGTACAAGATGAAGTTCCGTAAACCCAGCACAATTTTAACGGCCCCCAGGTTGGTAATCTTGGTCGCCGGACCGGTGATCATAAAGGCCGCGGCAGAACCCATGCTCATGCCGGATGCAAGCCATTGCTGGAGCAGCGGTATGGTCCCGCCCCCGCACATATAAAGCGGAACCCCAACGGTTGCAGCCATCAGAAGGCCGAAGCCCCGGTTCTCCCTGCCGAAAAGGGAGGCCATTATTTCGGAGGGAATGTAACGCTGGAAAAGGGCCGAAAGAACAACGCCGATCAAAAAGTAGATCCCCGTGGCTTTGATATTCCTGCCGAAATTTTTGAGATACCGCCGCAGGGGGTTTGGATCAACATCGCGGTTTACTGTAGTTCCAAAACCCGCAAACGTGAAAAAATGTTTGCCCTTGAAAAAACAGCGGATGCAGACACCGGCCAAAGCGCCGCATACAAAACAGCTTGTAAAACGGATGACCAACGCGGCCGGCCCCAGGGCGGCGCTGTAAAAAAACAACTGCGGGTTAAGGAGAATGGAACTCATCACAAAGGCAGCGATCCAGTCTTCGTCCATGCCTTTTTCGGCGAATGAG
Source organism: Treponema sp. (assembly GCA_031263435.1). The sequence goes on from JAISFT010000253.1 coordinate 4,355, forward strand.
GCGGCAATGGGAATGGTTCCGTACATACAGAGCGGCGAGACTATGCCAAGCAGCGAAGCCGGAATAACCCCCAGGACGCCGAGTTTTTTGCCGTGCAGCGCGGTAAAAAGATCGTGTATCTTTTCTTTTCCGAATACGGAAATCAGGGAGCCCAGGGCCATCCCAAGGATCCAGTACCCGGCAATCTGCTGGAGCTGTATTGAAAAGTAATACCAGAAGTAGATAAATTCCCGTCTGATAATATCAAGCATCAACCATTACCACTGAATTTTATTATACTATCGTCATAGGAGGGCTCGATTTTGTTTCCCGGCGGAACTACCAGAAACCTTTCTTCGTCCCAGTTGCCATTTACAAAATCTTCCATGAGCGTCATGCTTCCGTCTATTAACTTATAATCCCAACCGCGTTCTTTTGCCGTTTCTTTGGTATATTCCTGATATTCGTCCATATCGAAGAATGGCATTTTTATATACGCTGCGGTTTTGTAATTCTTTATCCATTCCCTGCTCGATTCTATCATATA
>JAISFT010000093.1 GCA_031263435.1 Treponema sp.
TCATAATCCGGCCTTATTTCATCAAGGGTCCGGTCAAGGTTATAATCAAAGGTATCAGCAATGTATTGTTTAATTTCATTTTTGCTTTTCCCCATGCGGGCCAGGTAAACGGCAGCCGCAGCGGCCTGCGCTCCCTTGATGCCCTCGGGATGGTTATGGGTAACCTCCGCGCTCTTTCGGGCCTCGGACAGCACAACATCAATATTATCGGAATACCATCCGATGGGGCTTGCACGCATTGCCGATCCGTTGCCCCAGCTATTGTACGGCTTGGGGTCGGCAGCGTAAATCCAGGATCCAAAATGCCCGCCATAGCCCCTGTGGGGGTATCGTCTGCCGAATTTTTGATACGCCCTGGTGTAGTCAACCTGCTTCAACAGCGCGTACATCGTGGCTATGGTAAGAACGCTGTCATCCGTGAAGCAGGTCCCCCTGCGGAACATTTCAAAGTCCGGCGATTTGACATTATTGAATTCATAGGCGGAACCAATAATATCACCGGCAATTGCCCCAATAATGTACGTTCCTTCCGGCATATTGTCCTCCAGAACACGGACGCTCCAGTTTTGTTCCCGTGCTTCAACAAGATAGTAATGGCGGGCTTCTTCGCTGTCCAGCCGCATGATAAGCCGGATATGGGACCAGCTTAAAAGGCTACACAGTGTGTAGCCTTTTTGATCATTCTGAAAAGTAAGATAAAATTGTCTGTTGTTTTTCAAATTAGCTACAGAGAATCCCTTGTCAAAATTTTGTCCCAAATAAATAGAAAGATTACGAATCAGGTAATCCCCGTAGTTTGCGCGCTCTTTGCCGTGCTGTTCCTGTTCGACAATCCGCTTTCCCGCTTCCCAATAGGCGGCGGTCATGGCGAAATTGACGGCGGTATAAGCCCTGGATCGTCCTTCCTGTAAAATAGCCGAAATATCCGTCATAAAACATTTTTCGTCTTTTGATAAGACCGGCGTTTTAGGTGTAAGACTATTTTTCATGTTGGCTGTCCTGTTTTCCTGCATTTGTAGCATATTATGCCCCTTCCGGCAAGCAGGAATGAATCGGGCAGGAATTTTAACTGCTGCCCATACATTGCGGGGCTGAACGGCGGCACGCGGCTTAGTCCTTTCTGCCCACGAGGATCAGCTTTTTCGCCTGGTCGTCATAGGGGGATTCGTCCCAGTCGCCGTAAATTTCTACCCGGGCAAAACCGGTGTCCAGCAGCAGGGCCCGCAGCTCGCTTGCGGCATAGAGCCTCTGGGTAAAGACCTTCTCCGCCTTTTCAGAATGGTCCCCTTCCCCCACCAGAATCCAGCGGTTCTGCAGGGCTGCCCAGGAATCGACGGGACGGTACTCGGTAAGCACCAGATACCCCGCCCGCCGGAACCATTCGGCCCGGACAAAATCCCGGACGGCGATCTCCTTTCCCAGGGTTTCGATGATCAGGCTGCCGCCGGTTTTAAGGGATTCATAGGCATTTGCAAGGGCCTGCCGGTCATCCTGCGGATCGGAAAAATATCCAAAAGAAATGTACAGGTTTACCGCCACATCGAAGGAATGGGAACGGACAAAGTCCCGGACGTCGGCCCGGACCCATTCAATGTTCAGACGCTCCGCGGCGGCGTCATCCCGGGCGGCTTCCAGGTAGCTTTCCGTAATATCAAGGCCGGTACAGACGAAACCCCGGGCGGCGAATTCCAGGGTAAGTCTGCCAAAACCGCAGCAGAGGTCCAGAAGCCGCGGAGGGCCGGAAAGGGGACCGGTCTCCGGGGGCGCCCCCGGCGGATTTCCGTCTAACAGGTCGCCACTTGGCGGATTTCCGCCTGGCGGGTCTCCGTACAGATCCAGCCGGGCAAGGCGGGTTACCCCATCGGCCACCAGGGGAACCTCCGCCCAGCGCCGGTCATCAAACATGATGGGGGCGTAAATTTTCCAGAACTGTTCATCGTTGAACCATTCTTTTTCCCGAGCCACGAATCCAGTATGACAAATCTTCAGGCTTTCCGATATACTTATCCCATGATTTTATTTTCTCTAAACAAGCCTGTTTTGAACAGGCCTGTGTCTCTGTTTCCGGCGGCCCTGTTGATTGGACTCCTGCTGGTAAGCGGCTGTGCTTCCCAAAAGCTGCCGCAGGACGAGGTTCTCCGGGAGGAATCCCGGGGAAAGGTTTCGCGGGAAAATCCGGAACTCCCTCAGGTTTCCCGGACCGGCCCGCAGGATACGGCGAAGCCGGTCTTTGCCCCGTACAGCCAGGAACTGCGGATACCCCTTTGGGAGGATCCCCCGGCGGGTATGAAGCCGGATGAAGTCCCGGCATTGACTATCAGCGTGGATCTGCTCGATCCGGCGATCCCCCTGGGAACGGCGGGGAACCCGGAGATTCTGGGACAGCGGTTCCGGGACATCTTTTACCGGGGGCTTTCTCCCCAGGACTACACCCAGGAACAGGCCCGGATTCACGCCATGGAATACCGGGACATGGGGGACGAGGTCCGCAGCAACCCCCGCATGATCTTCTCGGCAAGCCTGAACTGGACCTACGAGGAAGAGCTTACAACGGAATTTTCAAGCGCACGGCTTTTGGTGATCTCCCGGGAACGGCACAGTTATACCGGGGGGGCCCACGGCAACTACGACAAGAGCTACTTTGTTTTTGACCGGGAACTGGGCATACAGATTGGCCTGTCGGATATTATCCGGGGAGATGCCGGACCCGTCCTGACGGCGCTTATCAACCGGGAACTCCGGGCCGGGCAAAACCTGGGCGCCGCGGATTCTCTTAAACAGAGAGGCTTTTTTGTTGACGATGTGGAACTGACGGAAAACTACTTTCTTTCCTCCGGGGGACTGGGCTTCCACTGGGACCCCTACGAGATAGCCCCCTATGTAACGGGCTATGTGGAGATCCTGATCCCCTATGCCGGAATTCGGGAGCTCCTGGGTCCCGAGGGGCAGCACCTTATCCGGGAATTCTAGCAGGCCACTTATTGCTTGTGTAATGAGGGGGCAATGGCATAAACTAACGGCATGAAGATCCGCTCAAAAATATTTCTGGTGGTCCTGCCCCTTATCATTCTGCCCCTTTGTATTTCCCAGGCCGCATCCTACTCCGCCGCGGTGCGGGGTATCGACCGTGCGGCCCGGGAATTTTTTAACTTCAAGATTGCGGAGCTCCAAAAATACGCGGAAAACCAATGGGCCCTGCTGGTCGAAAACGGCTATGCAGGACGGCCCGGCATGGTGGAAGCGGCGCAGGGAGCGGTGGAGATCTACGCCCGGAGCATTATTGCCGGTGACACGGAGATTATTTTCGCTGTCAACGAGGCCGGGGATCTTGTTATGGGGACTTCGGCCCTGGAGATTCTGCCGGAGGAAAGGGCAGCGCTGCTGGAGCGGCTGGGGGATGAGAATCCCGGTCTGATCCAGGCCCGGGTAGGCGGGAAGGATCGGATCCTCCGATCCTTCTGGTTTACCCCCTTCGGCTGGTATATAAGCCTCTCCGAAGAACGGGACAGCTTCTACCGGGAGGCGGATGCCATTACCGTTCTGACCATAATTGCGGCCGCCGCCGCTTCCGCCGCGGCGGTACTGCTGCTGATCTTCTTTTCACGATTCCTTACCAACCCCCTGGCCCGGATCGTCAAGGCCATGAACACGGTGATTGGCTCCGCCGATCTTTCCGAACGGGTGGAAGTGGAGTACCAGGACGAAACCGGGGAACTGGCCCATACTTTTAACCGTATGCTTACGGAGCTGGAACGGGCCTGGGCCGAGATCAAGCGCTATGCTTTCCAGGCGGTACTGGCGGGCAAGAAGGAACAGCGAATCCGCAGTATTTTTCAAAAGTACGTCCCCCGCAACGTGATTGAAGAATTTTTCAGTTCTCCGGACCCCAACATGCTGAGGGGTAAAAATACCTCCCTGGCGATCCTCTTTTCCGATATCCGCGGCTTTACTACCATTTCCGAAGATTACGCCGATGCCCCGGACCGGCTGGTAGAATCCCTGAACCGGTATTTTTCCGGCCAGGTGGATATTATCATGAACCGGGACGGCATCGTGGATAAGTATATCGGAGACGCCATCATGGCCTTTTGGGGCGCGCCGGTACAGCAGGACAGCGACGCCCTCCAGTCAGTGCTTGCCGCGCTGGAGATGATCGACGGCCTGGATAATTTTAATAAAACCCAGCGGCAGCTTGGGCTAAAGGAATTCCGCATCGGCGTGGGGATCAACTACGGGCTGGTAACGGTGGGAAACATCGGCAGCGAGCGGAAAATGGACTATACGGTGATCGGCGATAATGTGAACCTGGCGTCCCGGATGGAAGGACTGACCAAAACTTACCAGTCCGAGCTTTTGATTACCCAGAGCCTCTACGAAGAATTGGAAAAGCTGAAGTCCGCGGACGGTGATGCCGCAGCCTCCGGCCGCGCCGCTCTGGAATCCCTGGGCTTCCGGCTCCTGGACACGGTGGCGGTAAAGGGGAAGACTCAGGGGGTTAAAATTTACACGGTAAAACGGAACCTTGATCCCCGGGAGCAGCAGGCCTGGGATATTCATAACCAGGGCATGGAGCATTACTACCGCAGGCAGTTCCGGGAGGCGGCGGAAAAATTCCGGGATGTAGTAGTTCTGTTCCCCAACGATTTTAACGCCCGCAACCTCTTTGGCCGCAGCAAAACCTATCTGACCAACCCTCCCCCGCCGGACTGGAACGGGGTAGAGGTGATGCAGACCAAGTAGGGGGAACGGGGATCACTGTTCCGCTTGCAGTATCTGCCGGATGGTGGACAACTGCGTAGTCAGGGACTGGATCTGATCGGCCTGTTCCGCTTTTTGTCCGCTCAGGGAGAGTATTTCAGTGTCCCGCTCCGTCAGGGTACGGTTCAGATTGGTAATGTTTTGGGTAAGTTCACCGTTCCTGGCCGTAAGCTCGGAAACCTGCCGGTCAAGATCGGTGTTCCTGCCTGTAAGATCAGAAACCTGCCGGCCAAGATCGGTAGTTCTTCCCGTAAGTTCGGAAACCTGCCGATCAAGACTGGTGTTCCTTCCCGTAAGATCGGAGACCTGCCGGTCAAGATTGGTGTTCCTGCCCGTAAGATCGGAAACCTGGCGGCTCAGTTCACTATTGCTGCGCTGCTGCTCTTCCAGCATCCTGCGCTGCTCGGTCAGGGTCCGTTCCTGTCCGGCGGCCTGACCTTGAAGGCCGCTGATGCGGTCCTGCAATTCGCCCACCTGCCTGCCCAGGCCGGAGCCCTCTGCGCCGGAGGCAATTACCGCCTGGTTCAATCCCGCCACCTGTTCTTCCAGCGCGGCATTCCGTTCCTCAAGCTGGGCAATAGCCTCGTCATAACCCGCGCCGCCCTGTCCCGCCTCAGCGAAGGCAAGAGCGGTGTTCAGCCGTTCCGCCAGGCTGATAAGCCCCTCCAGGGTGGTAATGCTTGAAAGGTAGAAGGTCCGGCGGGGCTGTACGGAGTGGATCCCCTGGAAAGAGGGGGTATTGATAAAGTTCCGCATGGAATCCAGGGTGGCCGCCGCCTCCCTGAGCCGGCCCCCGTTGATGGTGGCCGCCGCACTGAGATACATGGCGCTGAGATGGGCTTCGATGACGGCTCCCCTTTCCTGATCGCTGGAAAGCCGTTCCAGCTCTTCCCGGGCACGGGACAGATCTTCCCTGCTCTGTTCCGCCTGGGCCGCCAGCTCACCGGCCCGTTCATCAAATTGGGCCCGCAGGCTTGCCTCCCGGACCCGGGAACTTTCCAGTATCCGGGAGCGCTCATCCTGCAGAGATCCCAGACTGCTCCGGTACTCCTCCTGCAGGTGCTGTAAATTGGACTCTATGGCCCTCTGCTCCACCGTTAATTCCTGATTACTGGAATAGAGTTCCTGCAGTTCCCCATCAACCCCCGCAAGCTGGGCAAGAATCGAATTAATTTCCTGCTCCTTGGATTCAAGTTCCAGGGCAGTATCCCGGCGGATCTCCCGGATCAGGACCCGCTCCGCGGAATTGTACAGGGCCGCGGCCCCGGTGTCCTGGGTTTCTTCCGCGTCCCGAAACATCAGAACGACAACCAGGCCGGCGCCCAGAATCGCCAGGGCCGCAGCATTCACCAGGAGGGGAAACAGAATCCCCTTTTTTTTGGCCCTGACCCGCGGAATTTCCGACAGGGCATGATGATCCCTGCGGACCGCCTTCTCGATACCGGCAAGAATATCCTTCTGCTCGGTTTCGCTTATACCGGAATTGGTATCAAAAACAACACCGGTAGTAAAATCATCGCCGGCAGTAAAACTACCACCGGAAACATCATCAACAATACTGTCTGACACGGCGCCCACCGTTCTACCCTCTTGCCGCGGCGCCTTAAAACCGGCCGCAGCCTGCATCATAAATGCTACTTGATAAATGCTACTTGACCGTAAGGCCCACAGCCTCTTTGCCGGCCAGCTTTATTCCCCCCGCCTTAAGACCCCGGACCGGATAATCCTGGGCCTTAAAAACCCCGGTTAAAACCTTAAGCCGGGGCTTGGGGGCATAGCGGACCGTAAAACTGAATTTATCCCGGGTGTCTATGTGGAGCACCTCCGCCCCCTCGGGAACCAGGGAATAATCCCTGTTCATGATCCACCCCTCGATAACGCAACGTTTAATGTAAGGGTACATTTTTTCCTTGTCCCGGTAAATAACGGTAAAGACAATGGAGGCAAGGACCTCCTTGTCGGCCGCCCCAATCCACCAGGCGCCGGGACCCACAAAGGACTTGTCGGGAAGATTCACCACGGACCACAGGCCGTCTTTTTTCAAAACCAGAATCCGGTCGAAGGGGGAAAGTTCCGCCACCACTTCCCCGTTTACCGCGGTCCCCAGGTACCCGGTATCACGGTCGTATTTCAACTCCAGGTCCTTCTTGACCACCTCTTTTACATCAACCTTGTCGAAGGAAAGGACCTCGGTCCGGCGCTTTCCCCGCCCGAATTCTTCGGCGGCCCTGATCCGTGCGGCAATGCCGTCAATATAAGCAAGGGCATAGGCCACAATGTTTTTAAGGTGCCCGTTAATTTCCTTGATGCGGCCCAGAATCTCCCGCACTTCCTCCCGGGCCTTGCTGATGTCGTAGAGGGATATGCGCCGGATTGGTATCCGCAGCAGGTGTTCCACATCGTCGTGGCTTACCCCCCGGGCCCCTATTTCCTTGGCAAAGGGCTTAAACCCGGCAATTACCGCATCTTCCACAGCCCGGGCGGTCTTCATCGTTTCAATGGCCTTGTAGATCCGTTCCTCGATAAATATACGCTCCAGAGTCCGCAGGTGCAGCTTGTCCTGCAGCTCTTTTTTTTCAATCTCCAGTTCTTTGGTCAACAGCTTTACTAACTGTTTGGCGTGATGTTTGATCACCTCCGTCACGGTCATCACCGCGGGGAGCTTGTCTCTGATAACCAAAAGATTAACCGATATGGATTGTTCACATTCGGTAAAGGCATACAGGGCGTCCACCGTTTCTTCCGCATAGACCCCCCGGGCAAGCTTAACCTCTATCTCCACCGATTCGGTAGTAAAATCGTTGATCCCCTGTATTTTTATCCGCCCCGCCTTGGCGGCGTTTTCGATGCTGTTAGTAATACTTTCGGTGGTGGAACCAAAGGGAAGCTCCCTGATAACAATCCGCTTGGGATCGGAGGTATCAATTTTTGCCCGGACCAGCACCTTGCCGTTCCCGTCCCGGTAATCGGAAACATCCACCATGCCCCCGGTAGGAAAGTCGGGGTACAGGTGGAATTTCTTTCCCGCCAGACAGGCCTTTTCCGCTTCCAGCACCTCAAGAATATTGTGGGGCAGAATCCGTGTCGACATACCCACGGCAATCCCCTCCGCCCCCATGATCAGAACCACCGGCAGCTTGGCCGGGAACAGCACCGGCTCCCTGTTGCGGCCGTCGTAGGAATCAATAAATTCGGTAAGCTTGGGATTGTAAAAAACGTCCTTCCCCAGCGCAGTGATCCGGCACTCAATGTACCGGGCCGCCGAAGCCTCGTCCCCGGTGTAGATGTTCCCAAAATTCCCCTGGCGCTCGATAAAGTAATCCTTGTTTGCCAGAACCACCAAGGCCGATCCAATCGAAGCGTCCCCGTGGGGGTGGTACTTCATGCACTCCCCGACAATATTGGCCACCTTGTGGAATTTCCCATCGTCATTTTCAAAAAGAGTATGCAGAATCCGCCGCTGTACCGGCTTAAGACCATCCTCCAGGTCCGGAATGGCCCGGTCCTTTATCACATAGGACGCATATTCAAGAAAATTCTTGTCAAACAGATTTTTTATGTATGCCACAACACCACCTTGTTTCGATCTTATACAAAGATCGGGAAAAAAACAAGAAACCGGAGGCCAAGATCGCAAGTCAGACAGGGTAAAGGGCTAACGTTTTTTATTTTTTGGGCGCATTTTTTGCTGCCGCAAAAAACCGGGCTATCCGCTTCAATTCCTCGACCCCCGGCCCTGTGGTACACATATGTGCGAGTCTCCACGGAGGGGGAGGTATGCGATGAGTAATGGCCGGGGGTCTGCGGTATTTCCGCTTCTATCCCTTGCGCGTGTCTTAATCCACCATCCGTGGCGGATTAAGACATTGGATTTTGCCTGCGGCAAAATCCATCTATCCGCCCTCGGCGGATAGCAATGGAAACAGCGGCATCCTGCCGCCGCCCATCGGGCGCAGTCCGGCATCCTTGCCGTTTTTCGCCTTCAGGTTTTTGTTTCACAAAAACCTGGGGAATCTATCCACGCCGGCCCTCCGTGGCGATTTTTGTCCTTGGAACCAGCGCCATCTATGGCGCTCCATGCCCTTTTTGAAGTTTTGCGCCGGGGTTCTTCATCTTTTGGGTCTTACTATCCGGATTCGCCGGATAGCAAGACCCCCTACGCGGCAGGGACATCCGGGAAGTCTCCGTACAGTTGCCGGTATGGCTCAAGACCGGGGATTGCCGGATAAGACAGGAACCCTTGCCCAGACCGGTAATTGGTGATATATTAAAAAAGAGGTGAAACATGGGAGTTAAAGTCAAACCCGTACAACCAACGG
>JAISFT010000166.1 GCA_031263435.1 Treponema sp.
AATCAGTACGCCCCCCAGACCAAGGCCCTGTTCAACCAGGGGGTTTGGGACGCCATGACCATCAACGGCCACATCTACGGTATCCCCTCCCTCAAGGACAACTGCTACATCATCTCCTTCATCTACAACGAGGAAATGGCGCAGAAACTTGGCGTGGATGCCGCACGGGTTCCCTATACCGGGGGCTGGTACAAGCTGGAAAGCTGGCTTAACGATGTCAAGGCGAAACGGGATCAGATCATGGGCGCGAACATCGAAGAACCCCTTATTAGCAACACCGAACTTGAGATGCCCTACAACTTCGCCCTGAATACCCTCCTCAACGACAGCTTCCTGGCGGTTACCAACATCGACGGGATCATGGACATTGCCGGTTACGATTCCAAAACCGTATTCAACCTCTACGGCACCCAGGAATATCGGGATTTTGCCCATGCCCAGTGGCGTATGGTCCAGAAAAACATCCTGGCCTACGATTACACGGACAAGAACGAATGGAACTACACCGGCAATATGTTCGCCTTTGTGGGCTGGGGTTACACCTATATGCCCGAACACCTGAACGGTGACGCCTTTACCACCAGAATGGTTGACCCCGCCCGTGTCTGGACCGATACCCAGAATTTCTACTCCGCAGGGACTGCCATTTCCGCGGCCTCCAGAACCCCCGAACGGGCCGCCATGTTCCTGGAACTGGTCAACAACGATCCCTTTGTGGCTACCATGCTGCGTTTCGGTATCGAAGGCCAGCACTATACAAAAGACGCCCAGGGCAGGATGAGCTTTGCGGGGACCCGGAACGAGAACGCCGCCCAGCGGGGTTACTTCTACTGGTACAACGCGCCGGTGGGGAACCTGACCATCGTCCAGGCCCCGGAAGATCTCTCCGGACCCAACGGCATTATGTTCACCAAGATGAACCAGTTTAACCGGGACGCGAAGCAGCCCGCCTACATGGGCTTCTCCTTCGACATCCAGCCGGTAAGCAACGAGATCGCCGCGTGTACTAACGTTGTCATGGAGTACCGCGATACCCTGCGCCGGGGCCAGGCCGGTTCCGAAGCCGAGATCGACCGGCTCATCGACGAATTCAACGCCAAGCTCAGGGCCAACGGCCTTGACCGGATTCTTGCCGAAGCCCAGAGACAGGCAAACGCTTTCCTGGCTTCCCGCTAGGACTTTGTAAAAAACTGCGGTATAATAGGGTCTGCCCTTTGGAGGGCAGACCCTTTGGGCAAAACAATGCGTACCATACTTTCGGTGGACGGCGGCGGTACCAAACTCCGCATGATCCTCTTTAACGAAAATTTCGATATCCTCGGACAGGGCCTTGCGGGGGGCGTAAACATCAATTCTACTACGGCGGAAAATTCCCTCGCCAATGTGATGAACTGTCTGGATCAGGTTTTCGCCCACAAAACGCCCCCCTGCATCGACAAGGTCTACGTGGTTTTTGTCGGTCCGGTGGCCAACCTTTTGGACGCCCTTAACAAGCGTACCACGTTAAAAGAAACGGTCCTCATGTCCGAGGCCGAAGCCGGCATCATGGCGGGGGCCTTCTGGAAAGATGGTTTTCTGGCCATATCGGGGACCGGTTCCGATATATTTCTGGTGGACAAGGCGGATCGTTTGAAGCCGCGGCAGGGCCGGGATCGTAAAGCCGTCGGCGGCTGGGGGCCCATTCTGGGGGATCAGGGAAGCGGGGTCTGGATAGGTCAGGAGGCGATCAAGGCCGTGGTATCTGGCATTGAAGGCTGGACGCCGAAGACCCTTATGTACGATCTTATCAAACGGGACTGGAAGCTGGAACGGGACTGGGACATGGTAAACATGGTGTACCGGGAGCCTGCGCCGTTCAGGAAGGTTGCGTCCCTGACCCGCCAGGTCGAGGAGGCCGCCGCCGCAGGAGACGCCGTGGCCCTTCGTATCGTCAGGGAAGCGGGGGAATTTCTGGCCCTCCAGGGGCTTGCCCTGTTCAGCAACTTTGATATTCCCCCGGACATGCGCCGCCTTGTCTGCTGCGGCGGTGCGTGGAAAACCCATCCCCTGATGTTTGAAACCTTCAGGCGGAGAATCTACACAGCCTATCCCACCTTTGTTATACGGAAACCGCTTTTTGAACATCTGATGGCCGGGCCTGTCTTCGAGATTCTGGGGCAGGGGGTAGAGGAATCCCGGGCAGCGCAGATCCTGGCGGAAAAATTTCCCGATCTTGTTATTGCATGGTAAACCGTGTAATCTGGTTAAGATTACTATTAATTCACAGGAGTGATATATGCTTGTCGATGGTTTTTATGATTATTGCAGAAAACTTTTGGATGATATTCAACGGGACGAGGCGGCCAATCTGGAAAAGGCCGCCGAAATGATCGCCCAGGCTGTGGCTAAGGGGCACAATTTTTTTATTCATGACCGGGGCCACTGTATCGGCGGCGAACTCCTTGCCCGGGCCGGGGGCGCTGTTTTTGTGCGGCGCCTTGATGTTGCAATTCCCGATCCAAGCCTCCTGGCGCCGCATACCGGTTCCCGGAAGGCGTCGCGGGACAAGCTTTCCGGCGACGCCCTGGTGCAGCGGAAACGGAAGTTTGAGACCGAATATGTGGACTATGTTTTCGACATTAACGGTCTTGCCGAAGGCGATGTCCTCTTCCTCAATTCCAATTCCGGTTTTGGCTTTGCCGCCACCAATGTAGCGGCCGCAGCAAAGCGGAAGGGCCTGAAACTTATTGTCATGTCCTCCGGGCAGACTTCCCGTGCGGTTACGCCCGAAGGGGGCGACAAGAAGCTTGCCGAGTACGCAGATATTCTGTTTGACAACCATGCCCCCTACGGCGACGCGGTATACGAAGTCAAGGGCCTTGAGGAAAAGCTGTGGCCCGCCTCGGGCATGGGCGCCGCCTTTATCGCCTGGCCCCTTATCCTGCGGACCATCGAAAAACTCCTGGAAAAGGGCGTTAATCCTTCTGTCTTCCGCAGCGCCAATATTCCCGGCGGCCCGGATCAGAATGTAGCGGTTTCAAAACACTACGAGGAATTCGGGTATTAGATAATGAGCGAAATCGGGACATATCTGGAGCAGGTTCGGACCATTCTCGGCGAAGCGGAAAAAACCCAGGCCGGGGTCATGGAAAAAGCCGCCGGGGTTCTGGCGGCGGCCATAGCGGAAAAACATTCAATCTGGACCTTTGGTACGGGGCATGCGGGAATTATCGCGATGGAACTTTACTACCGGACCGGAGGACTGGCGGTGGTTAATTACCTCCCCGCCCCCGGTCTGGTCATGGACGTGATGCCGCCGACCCTGACTACCAATATGGAACGGCTCTCCGGTTATGGGCAGGCCCTCATTGCCGCCCACCCTGTCAAAACAGGGGATGTAATGATACTCCACAGCGTGTCCGGCAGGAACGCTGTGCCGGTGGATACCGCATTACATGCGAAAAAAGCCGGGGCCTATACGATCTGCCTTACCAACCTGAAAACCAGCAGTTCCGTCCCGTCCCGGCATGAAAGCGGCAAAAGACTGTACGAAGTGTGCGATCTGGTAATCGACAACTGCGGCAGTTACGGCGATGCCGAACTTAAGATCCCCGGCTTCCCCGAAAAGATAGCCCCCACATCAACGGCGGTGGGCGCCGCCCTGCTCAACGCGGTGGTGGCCCGGACCGTAGCATTGCTTTTGGAGAAGGGTATAACGCCCCCGGTCTTTGTCTCGTCAAACGTACCCGGCGGCGACGAACACAACGCCCGGATCATGCAGGAACACGGCGCCCAGATTCATTACATGTAGGCCCCGGCCTGGCCTGCTAAAATTCGTTTTTTGTCAGGCGGCCGCCTATCAGCACCGCGTGGATATTAAAATCTTTGTCAAAAACCGTAAGATCCGCATCGTAGCCGGGGATAATGGCCCCCTTGTGCTGGTAGCGCATCACATTGGCCGGGTTGAATGTGGCGGTTTTGACCGCATCTTCTATGCTAAAGCCGTATTTTACCAGATTCTGAATCCCCCGGATAAGGGTCAGGGAAGAACCGGCAATGACGTTGTCAATTTTCCGGTAGAAAATCCCGTCCCGGAAGACCACCTCCTCGCCGTTGGCAAAGAAGGGCCCCTCTTTCTGCTCGGTGGGTTTTAGGGCATCGGTAACCAGGACGATCTTGTCCACCGGCTTGTCCCTCAAAAGGAGCTTGTAAAGATCCGGGTGTACGTGGTGCCCATCGGCGATTATCTCGCAGGACATTTCAGGGTGGATCAGTATAGCCCCCACGGCGTTGGGGTTCCGCTGGTCCAGCTTGCTCATGGCGTTGAACAGATGGGTAGAGTGGAGTATCCCTGCCTGCATGCCCTCAACCATATTCTCGTACTTGGCATCGGTATGGCCCGCCTGGAGTACGATTCCCTTTTTAATGCAGAACAGGGCCAGTTCCCTCATCCCCTTAAGCTCGGGCGCCACCGTCATGTTGACAATACATCCCTTGGAGGTCTCCCAGAGCCGTTCCATAAGGGGAATATCCACCGGACTTACGGTTTCCGGCCGCTGTACACCCAGACGCTCGGGTGAAATAAACGGCCCCTCCAGGTGAATCCCCATGATTTTTGCCCCCTTCTCCCGTCCCATGGCGTAGGTAACAGCCTTTATCGCCTTAAGGAGAGTTTCGGGATCGGAGGGGTAGAAGGTAGGGTTAAACGCGGTAACCCCGTAATCCGCCAGAATATTGGACATTTCAATGATCGAATCGGCGCCCCCATCCAGCGAAACAAAGGAATCGTCCGTACCATAGCCCCCAAAGCCGTGAATATGGGTGTCGATGAATCCCGGGGCAATATAACTTTCCTTTACATCAATGATCGTGGTGTCCGGGCCAAAATGCTTTTGTTCGAAACGGCGGCGGGAAAAAACATCCGCCACCATGCCATCTTCCACAAGTACCGTACAGTGTTCCATAGAGGCAAAGCTGGTCATTACAGTACCGTCATATAGGCAGATCGACTTCATGATTCAAATATACACCAAAAACAGAGGAGATCGTGAGAAAATCCGTCAAATTAAGGATAATTTGACGGGTTTTTGTGGTTGAGGAAACAATTGTTTGAAACGGAGAATTGCTGCATCGTATACAGGGCATCGGCGTTTATTTTTGTATAAGAGCCGGTTGAACCAAACAAGATGGTGTACAGCAAGGCCGATGGCAGGGCGGGGCATAGCCCCTGGAAGAACATTTGGAATTCCCTGCCGTAGCGTATCGAAGATACGACGTATCGAAGATAGCGGAGGCAGA
>JAISFT010000206.1 GCA_031263435.1 Treponema sp.
TTGATGCGGGTCTCCTCGTTAATAACCAGCGTCCACGCGCCGGTATCCACCACGGCCTGCACCGTTTCCTGCCGGACTTCCGTCTTTTTGATAAGACCCTTTTTGGCATTACCCACATCTACCCCGTTTTTCAGGGTTATTTCCGTATGAACTTCGTACATTTTGTTACTCCCTACCCCTATTGTACCAAAAAAAGGCAGAGTGGGCAAGTATACGCATTGCCTCACATTAAATCTTACCCTGGCACGGCGACCCGTTGACTTTTTGGAAGCATTCGTATACTGTAAAGCAATATATACAATCAAAAATTCAATGAACCAATAAATATTTACGAGCTTTCTGATTTAGCAGGAGGAATGAATTTTGGAGGAATTGTCAAGGAAACCACAAAAGAATATTTTGGAATAATATTTGATAATATAAAAATAGGAAATTATAAATATATTATAGGGAAATACAAAAAAATGTATACGATAATATTTATAACAGAAAATGAAAAAGAAGTAATAAAGCAAATATAAAACGATTAAGATTGAAAGGATTGAAGATAATCAATCATATTGCTGGGTCACCACATACGAAACGGTGGTTCTAATGACGCGATTTAAAGATAATGATGATCGCATAATTTTAATGTAAAAAGATTGGTTCGGCGAAGACAAGGATTTGGGGATCGGCGGAGGCCTGCGCCTCCCGGAATGATGTTAAAGAACCGGAAACCCCCTCCTCGCAATGAATACGACCGGCATGTTCTTCACCGTCGGTTGCCAGCCCATTTCGCCCAATATCTATATCAACGGCATGGGAAACAAGCTTACTGAGAAAGCCAGCCGGATCCATATTCCGCCGCCGCTTCTGATAAATTCCAGCCGCTTTGCAGGAGTGCGTCAAGCCCGAGATGGTCTTTGTAAAATTTAGCCAGATAGAGCGGCAGCGGTATTTGCTTCTTTACTTTGTCGGCTTCTTCAATTTTACCCTGCTTTTTTAGCTCAATACTTCTCATCCCAATTTGAAGCTTCTCATGTAACGTCATAATCTGGACTTGTGACATAGCATTCTCCTTGTTTTTAAGTATATCGGCCTTTGGGATGTATGAACAAGGCGGAGGTCCAAGCCGGGGCCGGCAGGGAGGACGCGGGGGTTTCAGGTGGGGGGTAGCGGAACAAAAACGCGAAGCGTTTTTATGGAGCGGAGGGGGGGCCAAGGAACCAAAAACGCGTGAGCGTTTTTGGTTTTCGGGGTTTGGGGCCTTGCCCCAAACCCCGGCTACGGGCGGATTGGCCGTGGTAGCGGGCCCCCCCTTCTAAAAGGTGACTGACACCATTTGGCGCTTCCGGGAGGCTGGCGAATTTTCGCCTGGCGAATTTTCGGCTTGACAAAGGGGTCCGGGCGGGCTTTTATAGGCCGTGGCTGCAACAGAACTGCTGACGGAACTGCTGTTTATCGGGAATCTCCGGGTGGAGGTTGAATACAAGCAGGTTAAAACGCTGCGGATGACTCTGTACCCGCCGGCGCCGGGTACGCCGGGGGCAGGGCAGGGTTCCGGCGAGGGGCGGATCCATATTTCCGCGCCGCTGCATACATCCCGGCAGTTTATTCAAAATTTTGTGATTTCCAGGGCGGCCTGGATAGAAAAACACCGGGCCCGGTTCCGGAGGCATGTGCCGGCGGCCCGGCTGCGGAATGACGAAACGCTTTTTGTGTGGGGGCTTCCCCTTCGGCTGGAACTAACGGAGCGGGAGGGGCGGCCGCGGATTGTGCCTGGCGAAGGGCGGATGGCTATGTTTGTTCGCCCGGGGGACAGCTTTGAACAGCGGCAAAAAATCCTGGACAGGTGGTACCGCGGTCTGTGTAAGGAGGCGGCCGCCCGCATGGTCCCCCTCTTGGCGGCCCGTGTGGGTGTTGAGGTGCAGCGGATCTACTACCGGAAGATGCGATCCCACTGGGGAAGTTGCAACTACATCAAAAAAACTATCCGCCTGAATACGGAACTGGCAAAGAAGCCGCCGGAATGTCTGGAATATGTGATTCTCCACGAACTGATCCACCTGCTGGAACCTTCCCACAACCGGAATTTCTACCGGCTTATGGACCGGTATCTGCCTTCCTGGAAGACGATCCGCAAAAAAATGAACCGGGGGGAAATTTAGCGGGCTGGGCCGCGGGCCGGGCCCCGAACGGTTAATCGAGGATGGTGATCTCTACCCGGCGGTTCAGGGCGCGGCCCTGCTCGTTGCCGTTGTCTCCCACGGGTCTGGTTCCCCCCCAGCCTTTATAAATAAAACGATCCTCCGCTATCCCCCGGCGGGCCAGTTCCTCTACCATGCGCCTGGCCCGGCTGATCGAAAGGTCCATCTCCCCGGCGGGTCTGCCGACGGAGGCGGTGTGGCCTTCTACAAGAAAAGTCTGGAGCGGCGCCGCTTCTTTGAGGGCCTGGGCGATGATGTCGAGCCGGGGCCGTTCCTCCGGCAGGAACTCATCGGAATCGGGGATAAAGCGGATGTCCCGGACAATGAGCCGGACTCCTTCGGGTACGGAGACCAGATCCAGCCCGGAAGTCCCTTCTACCAGGGCGGCGGCCTTGTCCGCGGTGTCGCCCCCGGTACTGCCCGCAGTGTTGCCCCCGGTGCCGCCCGCAGTGTTGTCCGGTCCCGGCCTTGTTCCTGGCCCTGTGCCTGTTCCTAGGCCCGGCCCTGAGCCCGGCCCTGAACCTGGGCTTATCCCTGAGCCCGGCCCTGTTTCCGGCTCCGGCTCTCGTCTTCCGGTGATGCCCAGAGAATTGCCCATAGAGGCAATGATGGTTTCCCGGCTGACGGGGACTGCCCCCTCGCTGAAGATCAGGGTGAAGCCCCGGAACCGCAGGGTAGAGCCGTCGGGCCAGGAAAAGGTTTCGTCCAGATTGTCCCGGATGAGCAGGGGCAGGCCGTTGGCCGCCTGGATAAGTATATCCACCGTATGACTGCCCTGGAGGTTCGAAAAATTCCCCCCGTATCCGCTGTCCCGGTACCGCATGGCGTACTGCGCGGATACCCGGTGGACGGGGATTTCCCGGTAAAGCTCCGGTCCCCGGTACTGGTATTCGGCAATAAAGGGGACAAGTACGGGATTCCCGGTGTTTTTGGGGTCCACAGCCCGCTGTCCCCGGGCAGTCCAGCGGGAACCGGGGCGGACTGCCTCGGAGGGGAACGCGGGAAAGCCCCGCAGGGCGGGAAAGCCCTGGTCATCTTCGACAAGCATGCTTCCGTCCGGGTAGATCCTGAAGGAAACCGGGATAATCGAATCCACCGGCCGGGCGCTGGCCCGCATGTCCCGAAGGGTTTCTTCCAACACGAAAAAGTTCCCCCGGTACATAAAAAAATCCGGGGAGGAGTCGCCGCTCCGGCGGCGCAGGGGCAATTCTTCCGGTTTGTCCGGTTTGTCCGGTTTGATCGAGGCCCTTACCTCATGGTAAACATGGCCGGTGTACCTTCCGTTGTCGTAACGGGACCAGTCCGAGCGTTCTATCATGGTATAGGGACCGGCGCCGCCCGCGGCAAGCAGAACTGCGTCTTCTTCGCC